>NZ_CAJMXG010000205.1:0-5295 GCF_905219725.1 Oscillibacter sp. CU971 | reverse complement strand
TCCGTTGCCCTCCCCCGTGCAACTCCTCCCCTCCCGGGCCCTTTCATAAGTCTGAATACAAGGAGGATTTGCATCATGAAACAAACCGAGCACTACGGCCTGAACCAATGGGACCTCTCCGACCGCATCCGCATGGAGGACTTCAACGCCGACAACGCCAAACTTGCCGCCCAGCTGGCCCGGCTCCAGGAGGATATCTTCGGCCTGACCTACTATATCGGCCAAACCGCCTTATACTTCCAGCTGAACGGCCAGCAGGTCCAAGCCCAGTATCCCATCGCTTCCTGCATTTTCCACCCCAAGGACCAGGTCATTACCACCGGGGACNTAGTGGTGGCCGACAACTGCGCCACCCTCACCGGACAGGGGGCCAAGGGCTCCGTCNCCTTCAAGCGTTCCCCCTTCCTCATTCAGGGAATCCCCGACAAGGGGCAGGAGATCCGCCTCTGGCTTCACTACTCTGGCGGGACCGTAAGGCCGTTTTTCAACGATGTGGAAATGGAAACGCACGGCCGCTTCATGGACCACACGGTCACCAAGCGGGACCTTATGTGCGACACCTTCTCCTTGAAAGCGCCCTTTGCANAAACCTTCTNTCTGCGGCTANATCTGGACTGCGGGAACAGCAGCCAGATGGTGGTATATGATGCAGTCGTGGCTCAGCTCTGAGCGGGAAAAGAGGCCCCGGACTTTCGTCCGGGGCCTCTTTTTGCTTAGGTCAGGGGTTACGCGAGAGGGATAGCGAATCAGGTGTCGGAGACAGCCTTGAGCGTAACAGCCTTATCGCTAATCGCTACAATGACGGTGGCCATGGAGGTAGCACCGGTGGTGCCGCCAACGATCTCGGCAATGCCATTGTGGTTGCTCGCGTCGCCAGTCGTGCCGTCAATCTCCNCCTGGATATCGCCGGTCACACTAGCCGCGCTGTTGAACTGATACGTGTCAGCCTTGAAGCCATAAACGGCCGTATNAAGGCTCACAGGGCTGGTGTCGAATCCAGCAACCTTATACACGTAGGCCGCAGCGCTGTTAGCCTGAACGTCAACCTTAGTCATAGCCACGAACTTGTTGCCCTTGGCAACGGTCATGGCAGCCTGCTTAACAGCAACCGCGTCGGCCTTGTTCTCGACAGCGATCTTATTAACGGCGTCGTCCATGGTGAAGGTAATGGCTTTGGTAGCCACAGCATAGTNGCCGTCACCGACAGTGATGCCGCTGACCGTGNCGCTGGTGATGCCAGCGCCGATGTTCAGCTTTACCACGTCGCGGATATAGACATCCTTGTCGTCCGTCAGCCGGATCTTGCCGGAGACAACCTCAACATCGTCCTTGCTGTAGGCATCCGCGGAAGCGGCAACCTTGACCTGTGCGTCGCCCGTGGTCGTGCCGAGGGTGATATCCTCGTCAATAGCCACATAGGTCGCGGTGCCAGCGCTGGCGACAATGCCGGTGGTGGCAACATCGCTGGTCAGCTTGCTGACGGAGTACAGGGTCAGGGAGCTGGTAACGGTACCGGTGAGCTCCAGGCCAGTACCCACAGCAGCCTTCAACACGGCCTTGCTCGCAAGGTCGGTGACGGAAGCAGCACTGGTGTCAGTAGCAGCCTTCGCGCCGGAAACGCCCGCGCCGCGGCCAACGGAGTCGATCCGCAGGGTGCCGCCTGCCACGACGCCCTCGCCGCTGGTGACAGTGGCGAACTCGGAAGCGCCGGAAGGCTTGTAGCTGGCAGTCACGCCGCCCTTCAGGGTGATGGTGATAACCTCGTCGCCCTTGCCGGTGATGTCGTCCTGACCAAACATGACCAGGTCGAGGTCACCCGTCATCTTGAAGGAGATTTCGTCCTTGCCAGACAGCGGCGCAGCCGCATCATGGGTAAAGGTAACGTTCACACCGTTGATCGGGAAGGTCTTGCCGTCGAGGGCACCACCATTAGNGATGTAATCAACGGTATTCGGATCGGTCAGGACCACGCGCACGCTGGCGTCCTCCGCAATCTCATACTTGCCGTTCACAGCGGAGACCAGACGGTCATTCGCCAGAACAGTAGCTTCGCCGGCAGCAGCAATCGCGNCGCCCAGGGTCAGGGTGTAGCTGTCGGCCTCGGGCTTATCAGCCACGATCTCNACGGTCATGGTGCCCTTCTTGGTGGTGGCGNCCTTACGANCCTTGTCGTAGTTGNNGACCTCGAATGTAGCGGTGAGCTTATCGCCCTTGGTATCGGGAGCATACACATCCACAACCTTANCGGCAGTGGTAGCGCCGCTCACGGTCCACTTCGCGTCCTGCTCAACCACAACGTTGCCCACGTTGGCAGTCAGGGTAACCTTCGTGCCGGGCAGAGCCTTGACGGTCCAAACCTTCGTGTCGGGATCCTGCTTGGCGGTAATGGGCTTGCCATTCTCGTCCTTGGCAGAGACGGTCAGGGTGGGAGCCGCAGCGTCGTCGGCGCCGGTCTCGGCCTCGAGGATCACAACGGCATAAGCATGACGGAAGCCGTCGCTGCTGGGATTGCCGTTCAGGATGAGCTTGAGCTCGATGTTCTCGTCGTTGTCGTAATCGAACAGGTCGCCGATNTCGTCGACGTCGCCGGGACGGCCGTCGCGCAGATCGATCCACTGAGTAGAGCCGTCAACCTTGATCAGGCCCTTCTTGTCAGTGCCGTCATTGACGCCCAGGACGTCCTTGCCGGAAAGGATAACGCAATTGGCGTCGTCCAGAGGATAGCTGTNATTGCCATTGACGCCGGTACCCAGCATCAGGGTCACAGCCTTGGTGCCGGCATGAGCGGTGCCCACATAGAAGGCGTTGCCGGACTCCTTGCCCTCCTGAGTCGTCAGAGGAGCAATGCCCTTGATATACATGNCGTCNGGGTTCCGATCGGTGTNGGAAGCGTTATGGAAGTACTTCGCGCGGATGATGCCGTCTTCCTTCAGGCTGCCGGTGACAACGTCGCCGANCAGCAGAGCCTTGTCGAAGTAGCCGGTCTTCTCTTCCTTGAAGCCGTCCTCGCCGGAGANATACTGACGGGTGTAGTAGGTGCCAGAGGTGGGAGCCTCAGCGCCGCCCTTGGTGGAGGTGTTGGCGCCCTTGTTGTNGGTGANGATCATCAGATCCTTCAGGTTCGCCTCGGCGGTGTCNGACTTAATGACCNCGGCCTTGACCTTGCCGTCCTTATCGACATAGGCCTCGGCGGGGCTGGCAACGAACTGGTCGCCATTGGTGCCGACGTTCTTCCACCAGCGGTTGATCTGCTTCAGCTCGTCATAGTTGACGTTCTGCACGCCGTCCACCACGGTGATAACCTCAACCTCACCGTTGGTGCTGTCGAAGNCGACATAGATGAACTTCACGCCGTCATAGGGAGCGGTACGATAGGTCCACTCATCGAACTTAGCGCCGTTCGCACGGTCGATCTCGCCGCTAGTCGCAGTGTTGTTGTAGAACTGTCCCTCGGTGCCGACCAGCTCACCGCAGTAGGTGGTGCTGGGGGTGTTCTCAGAGGTGAGGCCGACGGGACGGTTGGGATTCGCGGTGGCGTTGCGGTAGTTGTAGTGCACGCCCGCCACAGTAGTGGGATCAGTGTCCTTCTTGTTGCTGTCNGTGTTGTAGAACTCCAGCGGCAGCAGGGTATTGACGCTCTTGATGTTGTACTCATCGTCAACGGTATTGGCGCCGTCGTACTGCTTGGCAAACTGGGCGATGTTGTAGATGCCCTCGCCGGTCTGCACCTTGTCCTTTGTGGCGCCCTTGGGCTCAATCCAGGGAGCGACGGAGCCGTTCTTCAGGACAGAAATCTGGTTGTAGTTGGGCTTATACAGCTCATACTCACCGNTGCCGCCGGAANAAACATCGTACTTCACGAGCTCGCCGGGAGCGTACTTCTCAGCCGCGCCGCGGATGGTGCCCAGCTCCAGGTCGACCTCGTCGCCCTTGATGGTCCAGCCNTGGACGAACCAGCTCACGCGGCCGGAAGCGCCGGCGGCCTGATAGTAATCGCCCACAATGATCCAGGCGTTGGAGTTACCCACATCCTTGGCCAGCAGGGCGTTGCCCATCTTGTCGAGGAGCAGGGTGACGTCCTTCTTGGTGGACCGGATCTTAACGCCGGTGATTTNGCGCATATCCTNGTTCCACTGCGCGATGGGATAGGTGGTTCCGCCAACGGTGATGGCGATGGCGTTGCCGTCAGGCTTGCTCTTGGTGTTGTAGATGTCAACGTTGGTCAGAGCACCGGAAACGGTCTCGGGCACATAAGCCTCGCCGACCTCCCAGGTCTTGCCGTCGTCGGCGGTATAGGGGATGACCGCGACCTCGTCGCCGGCCTTCAGGTCCTTCAGGACGTTGTAGGCGTCATAGTTGTTGTCCTTGACGCTGATGACTTCGTCATAAAGGGCATAGTCGTTGTAACCGGCAATGGCGTCCAGAGTGCCGTCCTTGCGGGGATCCTTGCTGTCGGAGCTGATGGTATTCAGCTCAACATAATCGGAAGCGACGCGATCCACTTCCATGAGCTGCGTCCGGGTGACGACGACGTCGGTGATGAAGTCAGCGTCAACAGGGCAGACATAGACCTCAACGGTCACGCCGTTGTCAGTCAGGTCGCAGATCTNAGACAGAGAAGGAGCCAGTTCCTTATTGGTGGCGTCGATGTCGCGCGCATCATAGGTATACCACTGGCCGTTCAGAGTCTTGGTGGGAGGAGTGGTCTGCTTGTAGCCAGCATCATTTCTGTACACGCNGGCGTTCCAGCCGTTGATGTGGATCTGAGTAGCATCGGCAAAGGGGCTGGTGTTGTACTTGTCGCTGGCAGCGGTGCTCCAGTTCACATAGCCGCCGCGGTGGTCGATGCTGTAGGTGTCATAGTTGCGCAGACCCAGAGCCTTCTCCTTGGTGGCCGTGGTGTCTTCCAGGTGGGCCATCTGCTTGGTGAAGGTGAAGTCAGCAGGCAACTTGAAGGTACCGATGGTGACCTTCTTGTAGGACCACTCGTTGGAGGGATGACCGTAGATGTCGTAAGCAGGATCATAACGGTCGTGCTCCAGGCGCAGGTCCTTGAAGTGCTCTTCGCCGAACTCCAGGGTCAACTCGTTGTTGGTCGCGCTGATAACCCGGCGGTTGATGTTGGCGTTGATGTCACGGTTGTTGCTGGTGACATACACAGCCTTGCTGCCCTGAACGGTCAGGACCTCGCCGGAGGAGCTGACAACGGTGTTGGCGTTGCCGTAGTCCACCATGGTGGCCTTCAGGGTGTTCAGAGCCAGCTGGCAGGCCTCGTCACGGGTCACGGCCTTCGCA
>NZ_CAJMXG010000204.1:0-5313 GCF_905219725.1 Oscillibacter sp. CU971 | reverse complement strand
TTCTATGTCTGTTCATTCCTGCGTATTACATGAATTCTCCCGTCCTGACCGGGAGTATTACGCCGCCGCCCCTGCTCAATGGGACGCGCCCATGATTTCCAGGCCACGCCGCCCCGCGCCCTCCCGGGCCCGGCGGAGTCCCCGGCGGTCCCCCCTGCCCCTCCTGGCTCTTCTTCTGGGGCTGATGCTGTTCGCCGGCGGCTTCCTGCTGGGCCAGGCCGAGGCCGCGGGAAACAGGGCCGCCCAAGCCGCGGCGGGAGCGGGGGCCGGAAGCGGTGGCCCCGTCCGCGTTCTAACCGTCCCCGGGGCGGTGACCTCCGGCGGGGAGGGCACGCCCGCCTCCGGCGGGAAGGACAGCGCCGTCCCCAAGGACGGCTGGAACCTGATCCTGGTCAACGGGGACCATCCCCTGCCGCAGGATTTCCAGGTCCCGGAATTCACCCAATTGATCAACGGCCACGCCATCGACAAGCGGGCCTACCCCGCCCTCCAGCGGATGATGGACGACTGCCGGGCGGAGGGGCTGGAGCCCACCATCTGCTCCTCCTACCGGAGCTGGGAGAAGCAGGAGGAGCTGTTCCAGCGAAAGGTCCAATCCTGCCTCCCCCAGGCCGGGTCCTTGGAGGAGGCGGAGGAGCAGGCCGCCGTCTGGGTGGCCCGCCCCGGAACCAGCGAGCATCAGGCCGGGCTGGCGGTGGACATTGTGGACAAGTCCTACCAGCTTTTAGACGAGGGGCAGGAGAAGACGGCGGTGCAGCAGTGGCTGATGGAGCACTGCGCCGAGTACGGCTTCATCCTCCGCTATCCCACGGAGAAAAGCGCCCTCACCGGCGTGGGCTACGAGCCCTGGCACTACCGCTATGTGGGAGAGGAAGCCGCGGGGGAGATTATGCGGCAGGGGCTCTGCCTGGAGGAATACCTGGGAGAATACTGACAAAAAAGCGGGAGGCCGCCCTTGAGGCGGCCTTTCGCCGGCGCTATCCCCTGCCGCGCAAGGGAAACCCAATTTCCACCATTTGTCAAGCCATGATTTTCACGAATATACCCCCCTTTTTTCTCCACTCCCGCCATTGCTTTTGCCGGGGGAGTCGGCTACAATGTGTAGCGGTTGCTTTTTATGAATGAATGGAGGATACGGCAGATATGGAATTGGGTTACGATCCGCTTTGGGACGAGCAGGGCCGGCTGCGGCAGGGCTGCACGGTGGGCGAGGCGCTGGCCTGGATGACGAAATTCGGCGGCCGCACACTTGGGGAATCCGTGTGCATCAACGGTGTGGGCTACAAGATCGGCCGTCTGCTCTATGGACCGGAACGGCCCGCCGTGGCGGACAAGCCCATCTCCCGGGTCTACGACGGCTACTATCGCCAGCTGAATTTCAGCGTATAAGCTCCCCGGCAGGAGGGGCGGAGGAAGCGGGGCGCATGGCCTTTTGGGCCGGGCGCCTCCTTTTTCATTCCCGAAAAAGCCGGATTCCTCCCGTTTGGAGGCTCATCCATGGTTGACATGAGCCGCTTTACCCGTTANAATAGCATTGAGNNAAACCGGCGGGACATCCCTTCNCCTCGGCCCCGCCTGGAACCCGCANACATATGGAGGAGAACGCTTATGTATCATTGTCATCTGCGGCTCTACTGCGTCGGCCGCCGGCTGGAGCTTTTCGCCCCGCTTAAGGAGACCGCTCCCCAGGAGCCGTTTACCCATACGTTTTTGGAGAGCGGGGAGCCGGACCCCGCCCTGGCCGCCCTGGCCGACGTGATCTTCGCCGACCTCACGGGGCTGGACGCCGCCGGAACCGTCCGGACCCTGGCGCAGAGCGGGGCGGAGCTGGTTGTGCTGGGACTGCGGGATCAGCTGTCCCAGCTGACGGAGCTGCTCCCCGCCCTGGCCGATCTGTGGACCCTGCCCATGAGCGGAGAGGAGCTGCGCTTCCGCTTCCAGAAATGGCTGCGGGCCTGCCACCAGGAGAAGGATCTCTGGGAGGCAAGGCAGTACCTGGAGGCCGCCATCAACAGCGTGCCCAACCTGGTCTGGTACAAAACCAAGGACGGCGTCCACGAAAAGGTAAACGACAGCTTCTGCCAAACGGTGAACAAGGCCAAGGAGCAGGTCCAGGGCCAGCGGCACGCTTATATCTGGGACGTGGAATTTGATGACCCCGTCTGCATCGAGTCCGAGCGGATCGTCATGGAGTCGCAAAAAACCTGCGTGGCGGAGGAAACCGTCCAAACCGGCGAGGGGACCCGGCTGCTGACCACCTATAAGTCCCCCCTGTACGACCTGGACGGCAGCGTCATGGGCACCGTGGGCGTTGGCATCGACGTAACCCGGGAGCGGGCCTATGAGGAGGAGCTGCGCCGGGAGAACCACGCGCTGGAAACCCTGTTCACCACCATGGACTGCGGCGTGCTGGGCCACAGCCTGGACGGGTCCCGTATCCTCAGCGTCAACCGGGCCGCCCTGGTAATTCTGGGCTTCCAATCCCAGGAAGAGCTCTTTGCCGCCGGTTTCGACACCATCGCCACCTCCGTCATTGAAGAGGACCGGGAGAAGCTGCTAAGCTCCATCAAATCCCTGAAAAACGCGGGGGACAGCGTCAGCGTGGTGTACCGGGTCCGGCACACCAACGGGGACGTTCTCCACGTAATGGGCAATGTCAAGCTGATTGAGGAAAACGGAGAACTGTTCTATCAGCGCTTCCTCCTGGACTGCACCGCCCAGAAGCAGCGGGAGCAGGAAGAACAGCTCCGCACGGANCGCCGCCACCAGGAGCTGGTCCAGGCCCTGAGCACAGACTACAATCTGGTCTGTTCCTTTGATCTGGAAACCCGCAAGGGCAACGCCCTGCGGNCCTACGCCTGTCCCGCCTGGCTTTTGGAGCAGCTTTTCTCCGGGGATCTGTCCCTGGACGTCCATATGGAAAACTACATACAAACCTCCNTCTANGNGGACNACCGGGACATGGTCCGCCGGGTCTTTGCCGGGGATAACCTCCTTCGGGACCTTCAGGACCGGGGCATCTACTACCTCAACTACCGGACCGTCTGCATGGGTGAAATCCGCTATTTCCAGATGAAGGCCGTGCCCATCGGGGACCAGTCCTCCAGCCGGGGCGTGGTCATCGGCTTTCGCTGCGTGGACGAGGAAACCCGGTCGGAGATGGAGAAAAAGAGCCTGCTGGAGGACGCCCTGGNCCAGGCCAACCGGGCCANCAANGCAANGAGCGTCTTCCTCTCCAACATGTCCCACGACATCCGGACCCCCATGAACGCCATCATCGGCTTCACCGCCCTGGCCACCACCCACATCGACAACCGGGAGCAGGTGGAGGAATATCTGAAAAAGATCATGACCTCCGGCAACCACCTGCTCAGCCTCATCAACGACGTGCTGGACATGAGCCGCATCGAAAGCGGCAAGATGTACCTGGACGAAAAGCCCTGCTCCCTGCCGGACATCCTCCATGGCCTGCGGAGCATCGTCCAGGCGGACGTCCACGCCAAGCAGCTGGANCTTTACATGGACGCCGTGGACGTGATTCACGAGGACATCCTCTGCGACCGGCTGCGGCTGAACCAGATCCTCTTGAACCTGCTGGGCAACTCCATCAAGTACACCCCTGCCGGGGGCATCGTCAGCATCCGGGTGACGGAGAAGCCCTCCGCCCCGGCGGGCCACGCCGCCTATGAGTTCAGCGTCCGGGACACCGGCATCGGCATGAGCGAGGAGTTCGTCGCCCACATCTTCGAGCCCTTCGAGCGGGAGCGGAACTCCACCACCAGCGGCATCCAAGGCACCGGCCTGGNCATGGNNNTTACCCGGAACATCGTGGAGATGATGAACGGCTCCATCCATGTCAAGAGCCGCCAGGGCGTGGGGACGGAATTCTCCGTGGACCTCACCTTCCGTCTCTGCTCCGACGAGAAGCAGCCCACCACCATCCCGGAGCTCTCCGGCTGCCGCGCCCTGGTGGTGGACGACGACTTCAACACCTGTGACAGCGTCTCCTGTATGCTCCAGCAGATCGGCATGCGGGCGGAGTGGACCCTCTCCGGCAAGNAGGCGGTGCTCCGCACCCGGCAGGCCGTCATGCGGCGGGATCACTACAGCGTTTACATCATCGACTGGCTGCTGCCGGACATGAACGGCATCGAGGTCACCCGGCGCATCCGCAAGGAGTGCGGGGACGAGGTGCCCATCATCGTCCTCACCGCCTACGACTGGGCCGACATTGAAGACGAGGCCAAGGAAGCCGGGGTCACCGCCTTCTGCGGAAAGCCCCTGTTCCTCTCCGAGCTGCGGGACTGCCTCCTCTCCATCGTGGGCACGGAGGAGACCCCCGAGGCGGCGGGCGAAACCGCCGCCCTGCCCCTGGCCCTGGGCCGCATCCTGCTGGCGGAGGACAACGAGCTGAACCAGGAAATCGCCCAGGCCATTTTGGAGGAGGCGGGCTTCACCGTGGAAATCGCGGAGAACGGGCGGATTGCCCTGGACCTGCTGGAGCGGGCGGAGCCGGACTATTACCAGCTGGTGCTGATGGACGTGCAGATGCCCGTCATGAACGGCTATGAGGCCACCCGGGCCATCCGGTCCATGGAGGACCCGGCGCGAAGCGGCATCCCCATTCTGGCCATGACGGCCAACGCCTTTGAAGAAGACAAACAGGCGGCCCTCAAATGCGGCATGAACGGGCACATCTCCAAGCCCATCGACATTGCCAAGCTGCTGGAAACCCTGCAAAACGTCCTGCGGAACCGCTAAGCTTCAAAAAAACGGGAGAGAGGCCAAAGGTCTCTCTCCCGCTTTTTCTTCCGCCGGTTCAGTCCGCCGTCAGCACGCCGCCGAGATCCAGGGGCTTCCCATCGGACCAGAGACGCTCTAAGTCATAGAACTCCCGGGCCTCCTGGGAGAACACATGAACCGCCAGGCAGCCGTAGTCCAGCAGCACCCAGGTACCGTCCCGGTGGCCCTCCCGGTGGAGGGGGGCCTCTCCGGCCTGTTCCTTCATGGCCTTTTCCACCGCGTCGCAAAGGGCGTTGATCTGGGTGTTGGACCCGCCAGTAGCAATGACGAAATAGTCTGCCAGGGTGGTCAGGTCCGTGATTTCAATGGCGGAAATCTCTTTGCCCTTTTTCTCGTCCAGGGCCTTGGCGGCAATGATGGCCAGCTCCTTCGGTGTCATAGACATTCCTCTCTTTCCTAAAAATATGTGAATGGTGCCTTACGCGCTCAAGCGGCGGGGTCCGGCCCGATGAGGGTGAAGCCCGGGTCCGCCGGGAGCTGGGGATCCGCGGGAACCTCCGGAGCGGGCTC
>NZ_CAJMXG010000203.1:0-5371 GCF_905219725.1 Oscillibacter sp. CU971 | reverse complement strand
CATAGCTCATCTGGTAGAGCGCCACCTTGCCAAGGTGGAGGTAGCGAGTTCGAGCCTCGTTGCCCGCTCCAGCTCAGAAATTCCCAACGCCGCTCCGTTTCCGGCTCCGCCGAAAACTGCGCTGTGTTGGGAATTTCTTCGCCTTCAGCCNTGAACCACGTTGTTGGGTTCACGGCTGAGTTTTCTTTTACGGGGGACGAAGGACGGGGGACGGGGGTTTGACAAAAAACGGTGTCTTTGGTAGGATAGGGGCGGAAGGACGCTGTTGCACACAATAAGCGGTTGGCTCATCTCCTGCGATCTCGGTCAAAAGGAGGTGATGCGGATGTGGAAGAGACGGCTTGTCGCCGTACTGCGTTTCCTGGCGCTTNGCGCCATGTGGACGTGGATACTTACCACAAAAGCGTGCTAGCCGTCCGGCGGGCACCGAGCGGNCNGCGGGTTAAACTGTTAGTTCTGTAGGGCCAGCCGCCGTGTGACAGCGCCCTTCCATGTTCATTATACCAAACCGGGCCGCTTTGTCAAGAGACNGGGCGGCCTTNTTGGGAGACGANGGATTTTTACCAACGAGGTTGCGGATCATCCGTTATCCCCAGCAGATAGTCAATGCTGGTGTGATAGTGTTTGGCCAGCGCAATCNGGGCGCCGCTGGGAATATCCAGGTCACCGCTCTCATAGCGGGAATATGTTGCCTGGGACACATGAAGCAGCTCCGCCAGAGCCCGTTGGGGCAGGTCATGGTCTTCTCTTAAGTCCCGCAGCCGACGATACATGGCCTCCCCCTCCTTTTTTACTATTTTAGGATATACGAAAAATGCATATTGATTTTTATGCAAAAATCGCATAGAACAGTAAGGGGGAGGCGACCACGATGAAAGAATACAAAATCCGCCTGTCGACGGAAACGGCGGCGTTTTACGAGAAGGTGGCAAAGCAAGCGGGACGGAGCATCGAGCAGGTACTGTCCGACGCCCTTTTTAAGCTTGCGGGCGAGCTGGCGCTGGAAGCCCTTCATAAAAAGCGCTGAGTGTTCATTGGAAAATTTGCAATTTTACTGGTTGACAAACGAAAAAAACGTGTTATCATAAGGTGCAACTGAACATTTGGCGTTGATAAGGACGAGTAGCCGCGCATCAACCCGCCNAGAGAGCCGCCGTNTTGGTGCGAGGCGGCCGGGAGTGGCGGCGAAAATCACCTTGGAGCCTCCTGCTGAAAGACGGCGCGAGTAGGTAAGGACGTTTGGCGGGCGTTATTCCGTCGGCCCGTATTGGCGGGCGCTGAGGGGCTGTTCCTTGCGAGGGGGACGGCAAGAAGAGTGGTATCGCGGAGCGCTGACAGCGCCTCCGTCTCTTGAAAGGGAGACGGAGGCGTTTTCTTGATATTCTCGGATATGCGCAGAATACAAACCGTATTCTGTGTTTAATAAAATACCATTTGGAGATGATAACGTTGAAGCTGCCGGGTACGATTACGCTGGTCCTTGAGGACACCCCGGAGAAGTTCCGCCCCCTGGCGGAGGAGATCGTCCCGCCGTTGATAGAGCTNCTGCGGGGCCTCTGCGCCCTGGAGGAGAAGTTTTGCGCCCGGGGACAGAAGCAGCGGGCAGAACGCCCCGGCGGTATTTACTCCACCCAGGCCCACCCCAACAGCAAAGCCCTTTGGGATTACTACCGGGACGCTTACAGAGCCCTGCTGGACCCCCGCTGTACGGAAAAGCTTTTGGCCCGGCGCCGGGACTGCTGCCAGAGCATGGGAGACCCAGCGGATTTTGCCTGCTTGAAGGGAGCGGCGGAGGTCGTCTTCACCATGAAAAGCAAGAGCAAGGCCGTGGTGATTGTCCGGGCCTTCGACGGCTTCGGCAGCGACTGCCGCTTTGAGCTGAAACCGGAGGCCGGAGAGTGGAAAATTGACCAGGTGTCCCAGAACACCTGCGGCAGCGGGCCCTGGCGGACAAACTTCTATTNTTAATTAGATGGCAGCTCAATAAAGCACAAATAGTAATATTATAAAGGAGTAATACAAAATGGACTACAACAAAACCATCTGCCTGCCGAAGACGGACTTCCCCATGCGGGCGGGACTGCCCAAGCGGGAGCCGGAGATGCTCAAGCGCTGGGAGGACGAGGACATCTACCATGAGCTCCTCAAAAAGAACGAGGGCAAGCCCCTCTTCAGCCTCCACGACGGCCCCCCGTTCTCCAACGGGTCCATCCACATGGGCACCGCCANGAACAAGGCCATTAAGGACATCATCACCCGGTCCTACGCCATGCGGGGCTATTACACCCCCTATATCCCCGGCTGGGACAACCACGGAATGCNCATCNAATNCAACATCATCAAGCAGAATAAGCTCAACCACAAGGCCATGAGCATCCCCGACTTCCGTTCCGCCTGCCATGACTTCGCCGCCCACTATGTGGACGTTCAGCGGGACGCGTTTAAGCGCATCGGCGTTGTCGGCGACTGGGACCACCCCTACCTCACCATGGACCCCGGCTTCGAGGCCGAGGAGGTGAAGGTCTTCGGGGAGATGTATAAAAAGGGCTATATCTACAAGGGCCTCAAGCCCGTGTACTGGTGCCCCCACGACGAAACCGCCCTGGCGGAGGCGGAAATCGAGTACCAGGAGGACCCCGTTACCACCGTCTACGTGAAGTTCCCCATGCACGACGACCAGGGGAAGCTGGGGGCCTTTGACAAGAGCAAGCTCTTCTTCGTCATTTGGACCACCACCATCTGGACCCTGCCGGGGAACCTGGCCATCGCCCTCCACCCCGCCGAGTGCTACGCCATNNTGAAGGCGGCGGGCGGCGAGCACTATATCGTGGCGGAGGCTCTGGCGGAGAAGGTCATGGGCCTGGNGGGCTTTGACTCCTGGGNGNTTGTGGAGACTCACCCCGGCAGCTTCTTCGAGAATATGCTGGCGGACCACCCCTTCCTGCCGAAGACCAGCCGCCTGGTGCTGGCGGATTACGTCACCATGGATTCCGGCACCGGCTGCGTCCACACCGCCCCGGGCTTCGGCGCGGACGACTACCAGACCTGCAAGCGCTATGGCATGGACATGGTGGTCCCCGTGGACGACCAGGGCAGGCACACNGACTACGCCGGAAAATACGCCGGCATGACCACCGACGAATCGAACCCCGTGATTCTTCAGGACATGAAGGAAAGCGGAATGCTCCTCGCCNCTGAGGACATCGTCCACNGCTACCCCCACTGCTGGCGCTGCAAGAGCCCCATCATCTTCCGGGCCACGCCCCAGTGGTTCTGCTCCGTGGACAGCTTCAAGGACGAGGCCTGCGCCGCCGCCGACGAGGTCCGCTGGGTGCCCAAGTGGGGCATCGACCGGATGAAGTCCATGATCCGGGAGCGCTCCGACTGGTGCATTTCCCGCCAGCGCCGCTGGGGCCTGCCCATCCCCGTGGTCTACTGCAAGGACTGCGGCAAGCCCGTGGTGACGGACGAGACCATCGAGGCCATCTCCAAGCTCTTTGGCGCCGAGGGCTCCAACGCCTGGTTTGCCAAGGAGGCGGAGGAGATTCTCCCCGCCGGCTTCGCCTGCCCCCACTGCGGCGGGAAGTCCGGCTTTGAGAAGGAGACGGACACCCTGGACGGCTGGTTTGACTCCGGCTCCACCCACTACGNCGCCATGAAGAAGGACCAGGGCTTCTGGCCCGCCACCGTGTATATGGAGGGCCTGGACCAGTACCGNGGCTGGTTCCANAGCTCCCTGCTCAANGCCGTGGGGGCCTTCGGCAAGGGCGCGCCCTTCAAGGAGTGCGTCACCCACGGCTGGACCGTGGACGGCGAGGNCAAGGCCATGCACAAATCCGCCGGAAACGGCATGGACCCCGCCGAGGTGATTGACAAATACGGCGCGGACATCCTGCGCCTCTGGGCGGCGAATACGGACTATCACGCCGACGTGCGCTGCTCCCACGAGATTTTCAAGCAGCTCTCCCAGAATTATCTGAAGTTCCGCAACACGGCCCGGTACTGCCTGGGAAACCTGGACGGCTTCGACCCCAACCATCTGACCGCCCCCGGCGAGATGGAGGAGCTGGACCGCTGGGCGGTGACGCGGCTGAACGCCCTGATGGAGAAGTGCTTTGCGGCCTATGACGAGTATGAGTTCCTGGTGGCCACCCACGCGGTCAACGACTTCTGCGTGGTGGACATGTCCAACTTCTACCTGGACGTGATCAAGGACCGGCTCTACTGCGACGAGAAGGACGGGGCCCCGCGCCGCANCGCCCAGACGGCCTTGTACCTGATTCTGGATACCATGACCCGGATTATGGCCCCCATNCTCTGCTTCACCTGCGACGAGATCTGGCAGGCCATGGCCCACCGGGAGGGAGACGATGGTCGGAACNTTTTGTTCAACGACATGCACCAGCCCTTCACGGACTACACCCTGGNCGACGCGGCTATGGAGCGCTGGGCGGTGATTGAGGCTCTGCGGGACAAGGTGAACGCCGCGTTGGAGGCGGCGCGGAGCGAGAAGAAGATTGGCAAGAGCCTGGAAGCCGCCGTGACCCTCACCGTGCCGGAAGCGGAGGGCTGGNTGGCGGAGACGCCGAANNTGGCGGATCTGCTGATTGTGTCCCAAGTTACGGTCCAGACCGGGAGCGAGGCCGNCGTGGAGGTCCGCAAGGCCGAGGGCGGCAAATGCGAGCGCTGCTGGAAGGTACTGCCCGCCGTAGGGGCGGATGCGGAGCATCCTGCCTTGTGTCCCCGCTGCGCGGCGGCGGTGCGGAGTTTGCCTCAGTTCTGAGGCTGGAACTCGCCCTTCGGGCGGGGAGGATTGGATACCAGCGATGGCTGGTGCAATGCACCCCCCATTTTCTCTTTTTCTTCCAGAAGAAAACGAGAAAACGGGCCGTGCACGGTCCAAAAGAGAAAAAGAAGTAACGGGGGACGCGACGGGGGCGCGGCTGAATGAACGGCGGAGCCGGAATGACTTCCCACGCGCAATTAGATTGAGCGGGGGTTTGTCCCGTGACGAATGGACCAGCTTCTCTTTTCGCNGCCNCTGCCCTGGCGGCCGGAAATGTATAGAAGGTCTACCGTTTTTCAGCGGTAGACCTTCTTCTTCTTTTGGTGCGGAGTTCTTCAAAGCNCGGTAAACGCAACTCTCCCGCGACCACCGGGGTGCGGCAGCAAAAAGAGGAGCTTGTCCATTCAATGAAGAACAACTCCCGTGCGAACCAATTGCGCGAGGGTAGTCATTCTGGCTCCGCCAATCATTCAGCCGCGCCCCCGTCCCTCGTCCCCCCGCAGGGACAATACTTCCTTTTCTCTTTTGGACCGTGCACGGCCCGTTTTCTCTTTTCCTTCTGGAAGGAAAAGAGAAAATGGGGGG
>NZ_CAJMXG010000202.1:0-5376 GCF_905219725.1 Oscillibacter sp. CU971 | reverse complement strand
AACCGGACCAGCCGCTGGAGCTCTTCCGGGTAAAGGTCACCCGGATTTCCACGTTGGACGCGGGCATGGTAAAGCGGTACTGGCCGCTGCCAAGGGAATCCAAGTAGGGCACCTTACCGTCGGCGCTGACCGCCCGGATCATATCCAGCTCATAGCCGGAGTTGGCAGAGACGGTAATCGTCACCCGGTCCCCGGACTGAGCGGTGGTGCGGTTGGCGGAGGCGGAGCCGTTGCTGCCTTGGATGATATCCACCCGGTAGGAGGCGGGCTTATCCGGCTCCGCGGGCTTGTCGGGCTCGTCGGGTTTGGAAGGATTGTCGGGGTCATCCGGGTCAGCGGGTTGGCCGGGCACGCTCCCGGCGGGAATTACCTGGACGTCCTTGTGCTCACAGACCGCGCAGACCCGCTCCCGGGAACCGTCCACGCCCGCGGCGGGCTCTTTGGTAATGGTCCACTCGCCGTATTCGTGCAGGCCGGTGGGCTCAATTTCCAGTTTGTGGTTCGGAACGGTCTGCTTGCACTCGCTGCAAGTAACGGTGCCCAGGACCCAGCCCGCCACACCGCAGGTGGGCTCCTGACGGCTTCCCTCTCCGGTATTGGGGGTAAACCCGCCCCAGCGGTGGCCCAAAGGAGGAATGGGAACATTCTCCTCGGCCGCCTTTTCAAAGTCGCAATTCTTGCATTTCTGCACGCCGGTATTTTTCAGGCCGGACTCCGTACAAGTGGCGGGCTTTGTAATTTTTTCCTCGCCCGCAACCCACTGATGGTCCACCGTGGGAATCTCTTCGGTTGTCTCCGGCTCTTCCGTTTGGCAGTTCTTGCACTTCCGGGCCGCGATGGTCTTCTCGCCCTTCTCCGTGCAGGTGGGCGGCTTGGTAACTTTCTCTTCTCCGCCCTCCCAGTCGTGGGGCAGCATATCGATTTCTTTTGTTTTGGGCAGCTCCTTCTCCGCCTCCGTATAGGCGTCCTCCGGGGCCGGTTCGGAGCAGACCTTGCAGAGCTTTACCAGGGTTTCCGTGCCTTTCTTCGCGCAGGTGGCCTCGTCCCCTTCCTTCACGATATACTTGGCGGCTTCCCAGTCGTGCTTTCCGGTAGGGGCTCCCGTCTCACTCTCACTCTGCACCACTTCGTATTTGCACAGCTTGCAGACCTTTACCCTTTTCTCATAACCTGGTGCGCCGCAGGTGGGCTCTGTGGTAATGGTCTTCTCCTCATAATCGTGGGCCTGCGGATCAATCGGAATGGTTTCCGTTCTTAGGGGCACCTTGGTTTCGCAAGCCTTACATTTATTATACGTGACCTTCGTACCAGGAGCCGTGCAGGTCGCTTCCTTAAGCGTCTCCGTCTCCTCCTGGAAGTCATGGTCCTTTGCCGCCTCTATGGTTTCTCTCTCTACTTTTGTAGCGGCGCATCCGGTGTTTTGGCACTTGTATGTTTTGATAATCTCATAACTCTGGCACGCCTTGTGGTCAGCCGGTTCCTCCTCGGTAGAATCCTCCTTGAAGTTATGCTCCAATTTAGGAAGCTCCTGCTTTACCTCTGTGAATTTGCACGTGGTAGGAGAGGCGCTTGACGTGCAGACAGCATTTACGGTAAAGGAGCCCTTGTTCACACAGGACGAAGCCACCGTCGTGGGTATAATAACTACCTTATGAATGGTATCATCCTTCCAGGGATTGGCATCCGGGTCTCCCTCAAACACGACCAATTCCCCCTGGCAATGAATGGTCTTCAATTTTGCTCCTGCCGGAAAAGCATCCGGCGCGATGGTAACTTTCGTATCCTTACCGCGGACGGCAACCCTTGCCAGGTTTTTGCAGCCGGAGAAGGCTCCCGTGGCAATGCTCTCCGTTCCGTCCAAAATGATAACCTGAAGGAGAGCTTCACACGTCGCGAAGGCGTTTTCTCCTATGCTCTTTACATGATCGGAAAGCTGCAGCGTGGTCAAGCCTTTGCACCCCACAAAAGCGGCTTCTTTAATCTCCGTAACAGCGCCTGCGCCGGCCTTGCTGCAAAAGGTAACGCGGGACAATTTTACGCATGACGCGAACGCCCCGTCCCCCACGGTCTTCACCGTGGCCGGAATCTCCACGCTGGTCAGCTCCTTGCCGCCGAAAACGCCGTCCGCAATCGCCGTAATTGGTTTCCCGTCATATTCCTCCGGTATGACAACCGCCTTGGGTGTGTTGCTATACCCCGTGACTGTCCACTCGGACCCGTTCCGTGTCAGCATTAAACCATTTACGACCGTCGTGTCCGCCGCCAGGGCGGTCCCCGTCAGGGCCAGCACCGCCGCCGCCATCAAAAGCACTCTCCAAACCCAACGCCTCATCTTCCGCTCCTCCTGTCATGCCCGCGCCTTACGCGCCAATTTCACTTTTACAGCATAGCACAAAATAGCCGCCCTTTCAATGGGTCCCCCAAAAAAATCCCGGGAAAAAATGGGACGGGCCTCCCGGCCCGTCCCATAGACAGCTTCTGCCTTATTTCACCCGCTCGCCCTTGGCCTCCTTGGCCTTGATCTCCCGGACGGCGTCCTTGTGAGAGAGGTTCACCCGGCCCTTTTCGTCGATGTCCGTCACCTTGACCCACATCATGTCCCCGATTTTGCAGGCGTCCTCCACCTTCTCAATCCGGTGCTCCGCCAGCTTGGAGATGTGGACCAGCCCGTCCTTGCCCGGGGCCAGCTCCACAAACGCGCCGAAGGTCATGAGGCGCACCACCCGGCCATAGTACAGCGCGCCGATCTCCGGCACAAACACGATGTCGTCAATGCATTTTTTCGCCGCGTCGCAGGAGGCCGCGTCCACCCCCGCGATGAAGATGGACCCGTCGTCGTTGATGTCGATTTTCGCCCCGGTGTCCGCCACGATTTTCTGAATCACCTTGCCGCCGGAGCCAATGACCTCCCGGATCTTGGAGGGGTCAATGTGCATGGTCAGCATCTTGGGGGCATAGCGGCTCACGTCGGACCTGGGCTCGGCGATGGCGGGGAGCATGATCTGGTCCAGAATCTGGCAGCGCCCGTCGTAGGTGATGTCCAGGGCGTTTTTGATGATCTCCATGGTGAGGCCGTCGTTTTTCAGGTCCATCTGAATGGCCGTGATGCCCTTCTTGGTGCCCGCCACCTTGAAATCCATTTCGCCGTGGAAGTCCTCCACGCCCTGGATGTCGATGAAGGTGGTGAAGCCGCCCTCGTCGTCTTGAATCAGGCCGCAGGAGATGCCCGCCACGGGGGCCTTGATGGGTACGCCCGCGTCCATCAGCGCCAGGGTGGAGCCGCAGACAGAGCCCTGGGAGGTGGAGCCGTTGGAGCTCACCACCTCGCTGACCACCCGGATGGCGTAGGGGAACTTCTCCACGTCGGGAATGACGGGGAGCAGGGCCCGCTCGGCCAAAGCGCCGTGGCCGATTTCACGCCGCCCGGGAGAGCGGGCGGGCTTGGCCTCGCCGACGCTGTAGCCGGGGAAGTTGTAGTGGTGCATATAGCGCTTTTCCGTCTCCTCCCAGATGGTGTCCAGCTTCTGGTTGGCGGAAAGGGTGTCCAGGGTGACCACCGACAGGACCTGGGTCTGTCCCCGGGTGAAGAGGCCGGAGCCATGGGCCCGGGGCAGAATCCCCACCTCGGAGGCCAGGGGCCGGATCTCGTTTTTCTGCCGTCCGTCCACCCGGTGGCCCTCCAGCAGCCAGGCCTTGACAATCTTCTTCTGGAACTTGTAGGTGATCTCGTCCAGGTATTTGTCCATCTCCGGGTACTCGTCCAGGAAGCGCTCGTGCCACTTCTCAATCAGGGCGTTCCACCGGGTCTCCCGGACGTTTTTGTCGTCGGTGTCCATGGCGGCCTTGGCCTCGTCCATGGTGGCGGAGACAATTTTTTCAAACAGCTCCTCGTCGAAGTCGGCGTGGGGATAGTCGAACTTCTCCTTGCCGATCTCGGAAACCATCCGGTTGATGAGCTCCACCTGCTTCTGGTTTTCCTCGTGGGCCATCTGGATGGCCCGGAACATGGTGTCGTTGTCCACCTCGTTGGCCCCGGCTTCAATCATGACCACCTTTTTCCCGGTGGACACCACGGTCACGTCCAGGTCGGAGACCTTCCGCTCCTCGCTGGTGGGGTTGAAAATGAGCTTGCCGTCCACCAGGCCCACCTTCACCGCGCCCACGGGGCCGTGCCAGGGGATGTCGGAAATGGCCAGGGCGGCGGAAGCGCCGATGAGGCCGCAGATCTCCGGGGAGCAGTCGTGGTCCACGCTCATGACCGTGGCCATGATGGAAACGTCATTGCGGAAGTCGTGGGGGAACAGGGGGCGGATGGGCCGGTCAATGACCCGGCTGGTGAGGACGCCCTTTTCCCCGGGGCGGCCCTCCCGGCGGTTGAAGCTGCCGGGGATACGGCCCACGGAGTAGAGCTTTTCCTCAAAGTCCACGCTTAAGGGGAAGAAGTCGATGCCGTCCCGGGGCCGGGCGGAGGCGGTGGCGCAGACCAGGACCCGGGTGTCGCCATAGCCCACCATGACGGCGGCGTTGGCCAGCTCCGCCAGCTTCCCGACCTCCAGGGTCAGGGGGCGGCCCGCCAGCTCCATTTCGTACTTGCGGCAGTTGGGGAATTGTCTCTTTGTGATGATGGTAGACATAGATGCGCTCCTTTTCTTTTGTTTTGCGCGGGAGCGTCCTTTTCGTATTTGAACCTTCCCCCAAGGCCCGGGGCGCTGGGGAAACGTTCAAACACAAAAAGCGGCGGCTCCCGCGTCGGTGGATAGGGATGGGAGGAAAGCCGGTTTCACCACACGGAAAACAGGGCGGCGAATATACGCCGCCCTGTCTGCGTCTTACTTGCGGATGCCCAGCTTGGCGATGAGGGCGCGATACCGCTCCACGTCCTTCTTCTGGAGGTAGTCCAGAAGGCTGCGGCGCTTGCCGACCATCTTCAAAAGCCCCCGGT
This sequence comes from Oscillibacter sp. CU971, assembly GCF_905219725.1. Taxonomy (NCBI): domain Bacteria; kingdom Bacillati; phylum Bacillota; class Clostridia; order Eubacteriales; family Oscillospiraceae; genus Oscillibacter; species Oscillibacter sp. CU971. The sequence continues at coordinate 434 of NZ_CAJMXG010000202.1, read as the reverse complement.
TGGAGTGCTTGTCCTGGGGGTTGGCCCGCATGTGCTCGGTCAGCACGTTGATGCGCTCGGTCAGGATGGCAATCTGGACCTCGGGAGAGCCGGTGTCGGACTCGTGGGTGCGGTTGGCGTTGATAATTGCGGTCTTTTCTTCTTTGCGAAGCATAACAGGGTTTCCACCTTTCAAACAAATTCCCCGCGGGGCTGTGCTCCGGGCCGGTGAAGCTCCTCGAAACAAAGCTCCGGGGCGTATTTTCCGCCCAACCGACGGACTTCGTTACTATATCATAGTGATTTCCCATTGTAAAGGGCCAATTCAGGATTTTTCCGGCTTTGGGGGAAATTTTTTCTCCCGCCGGGGCGGAAATTTTGATTCCCTCTTGACAAAGCGCCCCAACTGTGTTAATTTTCTTAGTACAGTTAATACAGATCACCAACAACGTGCG
>NZ_CAJMXG010000201.1:0-5402 GCF_905219725.1 Oscillibacter sp. CU971 | reverse complement strand
CGGCGTAATGGTGGGCATCATCCCCGGCACCGGGGCCTCGGAGGCCTCCTGGTTCAGCTATAACACCGCCAAAAACATGTCCAAACACCCGGAGGAGTTCGNGCATGGCTCTGTAGAGGGCATAGCCGCCGCCGAATCGGCCAACAACGCCGTTACCGGCGCGACCCTGATTCCCCTGCTCACCTTGGGCATTCCCGGAGACGGCACGGTGGCCATCATGCTTTCCGCCCTGATGATCAACGGCCTGAATCCCGGCCTCAGCCTCTTCACCACCCAGGGAAACATCATGTACGCCATTATGCTGGGCCTGATTCTGGTGAATATCTTTATGCTTCTCCAGGGCAAGTTCCTCACCACCCTCTTTGCCAAGGTGGTGTCCATCCCCCAGGAAATCCTTACCCCCATCATCGTCATCTTCTGCTTTGCCGGGGCCTATTCCGTGAATGAGAATTTCTTCGACGTGGGCGTGGCCCTGATTTTCGCTATGCTGGCCTGGATTCTGCGGAAGCTGGAGCTTCCCCCGGTGCCCATTCTCCTGGGGCTGGTGCTGGGCAGCATGACGGAGACGAACTTCCGCCGGGCCCTGCTGATCTCCAACGGGAGCCCCAAAATCTTTTTCAGCAGCGTGTACTGCATCATCTTCCTGGTCCTGATTCTGCTGGCGGTGGGCGCCATCGTCCGGGGGAAGATGAAGGAACGCAGCACGCAGAAGGAGGACTGACCATGCCCAACAACATCATTTTTTACTTCACCGACCAGCAGCGCTGGGACACCTGCGGCTGCTTTGGCCAGCCCCTGGACATCACGCCCAATCTGGACGCCCTGGCCCGGGAGGGCGTGAAGTTTGACAACGCCTTCTCCCCCCAGCCGGTGTGCGGCCCCTGCCGGGCCCTGTTCCAGACCGGAAAGTATCCCACGGAGACCGGCTGCTTCCGAAACAACATNATGCTGCCCGCCGGCGTCAAGACCCTGGGCCAGTACATTGAGGAAGCGGGCTATGAAACCGCCTATATCGGCAAGTGGCACCTGGCCAGCGACGGGGAGCTGGAAAAGCCCCCCACCATCGACCACACCGTCACCGCCATTCCCCGGGAGCTGCGGGGGGGCTATACCGGCTTCTGGCGCACCGCCGACGTGCTGGAGTTCACCTCCCACGGCTACGACGGCTTCGTCTTTGACGAAAACAACCGGCGGGTCGACTTCAAGGGCTACCGGGCGGACTGCATCAACGACATGGCCCTGGAATTTTTGGACGGCTACACGGGAGAAAAACCCTTCTTCATGACCGTCTCCCAGATCGAGCCCCACCACCAGAACGACCGCAAGCACTATGAGGGGCCGGAGGGCTCCAAGGAGCGGTTTCGGGACTTCATTCTGCCCGAGGACCTGAAGGCCCTGGGGGGCAACGCCGCCGAGGAGTATCCGGATTACCTGGGCCAGTGCGCCAGCCTGGACGAAAACCTGGGGCGGCTGGTGGCGAAGCTGAAGGAAAAGGGACTGTATGAGAATACGGTGATTCTCTTCGCTTCGGACCATGGCTCCCACTTCCTCACCCGGAACCGGGACGATCATCTCAACGGCTACGACGACTATAAGCGGTCCTGCCACGACGCCTGCCTCCATGTGCCCCTGGTCATTGCCGGCGGGCCCTACCGGGGCGGCCGGGCGGTGGAGGAGCTGGTCAGCACCGCCAGCCTGCCCAAGACCATTCTGGCCCTGGCGGGCGTGGACGTGGGAGACGCCATGATCGGGGAAAACCTTCTTGACGTTGTGGAGAAAAAGGCGGATAATAGGCCCAATGAGATTTTCGCGCAGATTTCCGAGAGCCGGGTGGGCCGGTGCATCCGCACGGCGCGCTATACCTACTCCGTCTATGCCCCCGGCGTAAACGGCGGCGCGGCGGCGGCCTCGGACCGCTATGCGGACGATTTCCTCTACGACATGGAACAGGACCCCCACCAGCTGAACAATGTGGTGGCCGATCCCGCCTACGCCCAAGTAAAGGCGGAGCTGCGGGAGCGTCTGCTGGACTGGATCTGGCGGGCGGAAGGGGCACGTCCCGTCATTACGGACTGAGGAGAGCTGCGCGATTCCCGGGAGGGCGCCATGAAGGAACTGGACCGAAAGTCGGAAATGGTCTACCGCTGGGTACGGGCCTACATTGAGGAAAACAAGTTTTCCAGCAATACGAAGATTCCATCGGAAACGGTTCTGACCCGAAAACTCTCCGTCAGCCGGGAAACCGTGCGCCGGGCCCTGAGCCGGCTGACGGAGGAGGGGCTTCTCCTTCGGGTAAAGGGAAGCGGAACCTATATCAACAAAGAGGTGGCCCTGTCCTGGGAATTGGGGGGCAGCGAGGGAAGGACCAAAATCGGGCTGATCCTCCAGGGCCAGGACGGGAACGCCAACTCCAGTCTGATGGACGGCATCCGAAGCATCCTGCCCCCGGACCAGGTGGATTTGCGCACCTTCCTCACCGACAACAAGTTTGCCAACGAGCGCCGCTGCCTCCAGGCCGTGGTAAACCAGGGCTTTCAGGGGTTCATTGTGGACGGCGTGAAGGCCAGCCTGCTGAACCCCAACTTGGACTACTATCAGAAAATCTATCAAAAGCGGATTCCCGTCATTTTCTATAACAACTATTATAAGAACCTGAAATGTCCCCGGGTGGTGGTCAACGACCTGCGCTGCGCCGAGGAGCTGATCAGCCTTCTGATTCGCCAGGGGCACCGGCACATCGCCGGGATCTTCCTCTCCGACAATTATCAGAGCATCGAGAAATTTCAGGGGATGACGGCCACCCTCCAGAAAAACGGGGTGGAGTATCAGGACGATTACGTCAAATGGTTCGCCTCCAGCGAGGCGTACGACGCCCATTCCATCAGGCGGTTTCTAAAGCGCCTGCCCCGTTATACGGCGGTGGTCTGCTGCAACTACATGATCTTCCAGCTGACCCGGCAGGTGCTGGAGCAGCAGGGGAAGCGGGTGCCGGAGGACTGCTCCCTGGTGTGCTTCGACTACTCCAGCGGCGACTGGGAGGCGGAGGGGGTAACCTGCTCCATCCATCAGGGTTACCGCATTGGACAGGAGGTGGCCTCCCGGCTGATGCGCATGATCCGAAACCGGGATTGCGACGATAAAGGCTATACGTATGTTTTGCCGCCGGAGATTTACCTGGGAAGGACGGTAGGACCCGCAAGAGAGGCAAGGTAAGCGGCGCGCCGCTTTGGAAGGAAAGGAGGGCGCCCCATGCCGCCCCTGAGCATTTTACTAAAGCCCGCTTCCAGCGGATGCAATCTGCGCTGCGCGTATTGCTTTTATGCCGACGAGGCAAAGGCCCGCACGATTTCCAATTACGGCCGGATGCCGGAGGCGGTGAGCCATGCTCTGATCGAAAAGGCGGTGGAGGCGGCCGAGGGATCGGTCACATTCCTGTTCCAGGGAGGGGAACCCACCCTGGCGGGATTGGATTTTTTCCGGGATTTCGCCGCCCATGTAAAAAAAACCGCCCCTCCCAGCCTGACGGTCTACTATGCCATCCAAACGAATGGAACGCTGCTGGATGAGGAGTGGTGCCGCTTTTTCAAAGAGAACCGCTTTCTGGCGGGCCTGTCCCTGGACGGCAGCCGGGAGTGCCACAACCGTTTCCGTTTGGACGGAGCGGGAAAGGGAACCTATGACCGGGTACGGCAGGCGGCCCGCCGGCTGGAACAGGCCGGTGTGGAGTACAATGTCCTGACCGTAGTGACCGGCTATCTGGCCCGGCATATCCAGAGCGTTTTTTCCAGCCTGTGCAGGGAGGGTTTCCGGTTCCAGCAATACATTCCCTGCCTGGACCCGCTGGAAGAGGAACGGGGCGGCCAGGAATACTCCCTTTCTCCGGCCCAGTATGCGGAGTTTTTGAAAAAGCTGTTTGACCTGTGGTACCGGGAGCTGGAGCAGGGCCGCTACTGGTCCATACGCTATTTTGACAACCTGCTCTGGATGCTGGAGGGGCACGCTCCGGAGCAGTGTTCCATGCGTGGGTGCTGCGGCTTGCAGTATCTGGTGGAGGCGGACGGCAGCGTCTACCCCTGTGATTTTTACGGGCTGGACGCATACCGCCTCGGGAATATCCGGGAGGACGCCTGGGAGGACTTAGACCGTGCCAGGGAAGCGCTGGGTTTTGTCGAAGCCTCCCGGCACGTACCGGAGAAATGCGGTCATTGCCGGTGGTACCCCCTGTGCCGGAACGGATGCCGGCGGGACCGGGTTCTTGAGGGCGAGCAATTGGGATGCAGCTATTATTGTGAGGCCTATGCCGGCTTTTTCGCCTATGCCCTTCCCCGTCTGGGCCGGGCGCGGCTCCTGCTGCGCCGTATCCAGGCTCCGTGAAGCGCCGGAAAGGCTGTATCTGACCAGTGAGAAGGAGACAGGGCATTTTCCCCGTGCGCTCCGCAAGGACCTGGAGCATACATTAAGCTGTGAGGAACCAACATGCTGATCTTTTTTCTTGTGGCCCTGACGGCCAGCGTCGCGGGGGCAATCTGCGGCATCGGCGGCGGCGTGATCATCAAGCCGGTGCTGGATCTGCTCCATTTGGAGACGGTAACCGCCATCAGCTTTCTGTCGGGCTGTACGGTGCTGTCCATGAGCTGCTATTCGGTGGGAAAATCCCTCCTGGCGAAAGAGCACAGCGTTTCCTTGAATGTGGGGACGCCGCTGGCCCTTGGCGCGGCGGCGGGAGGACTGGCGGGAAATCAGCTGTTTGCCGCCGTGCGGGAGCTGTCCGGCTCGCCGGACACGGTGGGGGCGGTTCAGGCCGCCTGTCTGGCCGTGGTGACTGCGGGGACGCTGCTGTATACGGTCAACAAGTCCCGCATTTCCACACGCCGCGTCCAAAACTTCGCCGCCTGCGTGGTCATCGGACTGGCGTTGGGGGCAATGTCCAGCTTTTTGGGCATCGGCGGCGGGCCTATCAATCTGGTGGTGCTGTACTACTTTTTCAGCATGGACACCAAGACCGCCGCCGCCAACAGCCTGTATATCATCCTGTTCAGCCAGATATGCAATCTGCTCACCACGCTTTGCACCGGCGCGGTCCCGCCGTTCCGCTGGCCCGTACTGGCACTGATGGCGGCGGGCGGCATCGGCGGCGGAATCATCGGCCGGAAGCTGAACCGCCAAATGGCGAATCAGTCGGTGGAGCGGCTGTTCATCGGCCTGATGGGGGTTATTATCTGTATCAGCCTGTTCAATACATGGAGGTATGCGGGCTGGTAGATGCGGGCCCGTTTCCCGGTGCTGCGTCATTATCCATAAAAATGGACATCTGGTGTCAAGATCTCCCGGACGCCACAACCCTGCTGCACTTTCGGCATCTGTTGGAGGAGAAGGGCATCGGCAAGCTGTTGTTTGACGCA
>NZ_CAJMXG010000200.1:0-5405 GCF_905219725.1 Oscillibacter sp. CU971 | reverse complement strand
GGTCTGCTCCGGCTGGGGCTGGGGACGGCTGGCCTCGTCCCGCTCCACCTGCGGAGGGGGAAAGGACAGCACCCGGTATTCCTCCGGCACAAGCTGGCCCTCATAGACACGCCGCCACTGGTCGCCGCTTTTGACGATATAGCCGTATTCGGTAAAGGCCCCCTGTTCCAGTCCGGCGATGTGCTTCCCCAGCGCCGCTGTGTCGATGGCGGGCTTCCACTCGTCGGGCATATCCACCATGCCGGAGCGGTTCAGATAGTAGTCCCCCAGCGCGGCCACAGTATGGATGTCGGGGAGATTGACATAGTAATCCAGGTTGTCGGGGTAGTCGATCATGCGCCAAATCGTCCGCATTTCGGTGTCTTTCTGCTGCAAGGCGGCGTTCAGTGTGCCGATCTCATAGTCATTCAGCTTTTCCAGCCGGGCGGCAAGGAAATTCAGCTCATTCACGCCGGAGGCCAGCGCCAGGTCGTGGGGGATAGCCAGGTGTCGGCCCTCCGGGGAGGAAAAGCCGCTGATGAAATAGTCCCAGGGATTATCCTGCGTGACGCCGATCTGCCTCATCGCCGCCCGCACCTGTTCCGCCGTGGCGGGCAAGTCCAGCCAGACGCCGGTTTTGCCGTCCCGCTGGGTGGTATGATTGCTCAACTGTATGGAAAATACTTCGCTCACTCGGTCGCTCCTTTCTGTTCAAAAGATGTTCCCCCGCCCAGCCGGACGGAGGAAACGATGAACTTATCCGATTATTTCTTCCACTCCATACGGAAATTGACATATTTGCCGCCGGTATCGGCCAGAAGCACCGTGCCGTCGTAGGTCTTGCCGGTCTTGGGGGAGAACAGGCCCTTGATCTTCACCTTTCCATCTTTGAGCAGGGCGGCGGCGATCTTCGGGGTGAACGCCTTTTTCCGTTCCTCAAAGAAGCGGTCGTTCTTCCACATGACGAACTGACAAGCCCGGTTGCCGCAGTAGTAATTCTTCTTGCCCTCGTAGACGGTTTCGCCGCAGCGGGGACACGTCCCAATGGCGACACGCTCCGTCTGAAACAACTTCTGCTTGTCCTCGCTGACGCAGGAATAGGTTTTCACCAGGTCGCGGGCCTGTGCCTCAATACCGGCCATGAACTCGTCCGGGTCGGCCTCGCCCTTGGCGATCTCGGTCAAACGGCTTTCCCATTCAGCGGTCAGGGCCGGGGAGGTTAGCGCCTCCGGCAGTACCGCCGCCAGATTGATGCCGTCTTGGGTGGGAAGAAGCTGCTTGCCCTTGCGCTGGATGAAGCCGGTCTGCACCAGTTTTTCCAGGATAGCGGCACGGGTGGCGGGCGTCCCCAGTCCCTTGCGCTCGGCGTCGTCGGGCATATCCTCGGCCCCGGCCCGCTCCATAGCCGACAGCAGGGTATCTTCGGTGTAGGGCTTGGGGGGCGACGTGAAATGCTCGGTGACGGAAGCGGCCACATCCTCGAAAATCTGCCCCTCGGTGATGGCGGGCAGCTCCGCCACGGCCTNGCCGTCCTCGTCGGCGTCGGTTTTCAGGGAGGCCCGGAAACGGCGGTCAATGTCTTTCCAGCCAGCGGCCAAGATGGTCTTGCCCTTGGCGGTGAACTCCTGCCCGGCGCAGGTGAAAACGGCGGTGACGGCCTCGTACTCATGGGCCGGGGCCACGGCGCACAGCAGCTTACAGCACACCAGGGACAGCAGCTTCCTTNCGCTGTCCGCCAGCCCGGAAAAGCCCTGTTTCACGAACTCCGCCGTGGGAATGATGGCGTGGTGGTCGCTCACCTTGGCGCTGTTCAGGACGCGGCGGATCTCCGGGGAGAACACCGCGCCCTCCATAAACACCAGCATAGGAACCAGGTCGGCCACGATGCCCGCCGCCGTCTGCTCCATGTCGTCGGTGAGGAAACGGCTGTCCGTCCGGGGGTAGGTCAGCAGGCGCTTTTCATACAGCGTTTGGGCGTAGTCAAGGGTCTGCTTGGCCGTGAAGCCGAAAAGCCGGTTGGCCTCCCGCTGTAAGGTGGTGAGGTCATAGAGCTTGGGCGGCTGTTCGGTTTTCTTCTCCCGCTGGATGGAAGTACANANGGCCTGCGCTCCCCCGCAGGCCGTCTTGACGCTCTCCGCCCCGGCGGGGTCGGGGAAGCGGTCGCTTGCCGCCTCCACGCCGCCCCCGGCGATATGGACGATGTGATATTTCTCTTTCTGGAAGCCGGTGATCTTGGCGTCCCTGTCCGCCAGCATTTTCAGGGTGGGGGTCTGGACGCGGCCCACGGTCAGGGTCTTGTGGTACAGCACAGAGAAAAGCCGGGTGTCGTTAATGCCGATCAGCCAGTCCGCTTTGGCTCGGCACAGCGCCGATTGATGCAGGGGGTCATAGTCCCGGCCCGGTTTCAGGTGGGCGAAGCCCTCCCGAATGGCGCTGTCCTCCATGCNGGANATCCNCAGCCGCTTCATGNGCTTGGTACAGCCCGCCAGGTAATAGACTGTGCGGAAGATCAATTCGCCCTCCCGCCCGGCATCGCAGGCGTTGATAACCTCGCTCACTTCCTCGGAGCGAAGCAGTGTCCGCAGGGTGTCGAACCGCTCCCGCTTGTCCGGGGGGACGGTCAGCCGCCAGCTCTCCGGGATGATGGGCAAATCCTCATAGCGCCACTTTTTGAAACGCTCGTCATACACTCCGGCGTCGGCAAAGGACACCAGATGCCCGATGCACCAGGACACCAGGTAGCCGTTGCCCTGCAAGTAGCCCTCTTGCCGGTCAGTCGCCCCGATCACGGCGGCGATGCTCCGGGCCACGCTGGGTTTTTCCGCGATAACCAACTGATAGCTCATTCCTCGTCCTCCATTTCTTCACCCTCCGGCTCGTCCTCGTCGTCAAAGTCATATTCGGACAGGTCGGAACTGCCGGACATATCCGCCTTGGGCTTGCGGAGCTTGAAGTAGTACAACGCCCCACCACCGCCAGCCAGGGCCACGATCAGCAACACCAGCAGACCGCCCATGCCGCCCTTCTTCTCCTTGGCCGGGGGTTCGGGTTCTTCCGGCTCCTGCGGTTCCGGCGCTTTCCCAGCGCAGGCGGTCAGATTGTTGGCGCAGACAGGGCAGGCGGTATTGACGGCCCCGGCCTCGCACTTCACAGAGCAGGTACAGACGGCGGGCGGTTCTTCCTCCGCCTCCATCAGCGCCAGCAAATCGGCCTCGTCCACCTGATTGAGAAAATGCACCGTGTTTTCGCCGTCCCCGGCCCGGTCGATGATGATGTAAAAATAATTGCCGGTCTTGGAAACGACGGTGATAAACTGCTTATCCTCGGACGCTTCGCCGTCGATGTCGTCCACCAGGGACATATTGCCCTCCGGGGTCAGGGGCTTGGGGGCAGGAGTGGACGCCTCTTCCCCGGTCGGCTCGGTGGGTATGACCTCTCCTTCCTCGTCGCCGCCCCCGGCAAAGGCCGTTGTGGTGAACATGGCGGCGGACAGGCCCACAGCCAGAATGACAGAGAGAAAACGGGTAATGATCTTATTCCTCATGGCCGGTGTCCTCCTTTTCGTGATAGGGCGTCAGGGTGGGGGCGGTCTGCAAGGCCCCGCCCCGCAGGAACGCCGCAAATTCCTCCCTCGTCATGTTCATGCCCCGGACAAGCTGGATGATCTGCAAATTCTCCTGCTCGGTTTTCTGCCCCTCCAGCTCCCGAAGCTGCTTGTTGTACTCCGCGATCTTGGACTTCACTTTCTGGATGTCCTTTTCGATGCGGTCAAGTTTGTTTGCCATAGTCAAAACTCCTTTCCGATGGATTTTTCATAGCGGTATTTCATCTGCGCCGGGTATAAGTCCTCCTTGGGGCGGCGGCTCCCCGTCCAGCGTTTGCCGCCAGCCAGCCCAGCGCAGGCCCAGCCAGCGGCCCGCAGACTGACCCCGCTCTCCGTGTCCAGAATGTAGGTGACGATCTTCCGATAGCCCATCGCCCGCGCCGCCCTCCATGCGGCGGCATAGAGAAAGCTGCAGGCGTTTTTCGTGCCGTCCGTGCAAAGCCGGTTGACTTCCAGCGTGTGGCCGTCGTCCAGATACCGGCTGACAGGTCTGCCCACGATAGCGACGCCAGCCAGCCGCCCGGCCTCGGTGCAGGCGATGGAAAACTTGTGGCCGGTCACGGGCTTGTGGTGGCGGTGATGCTGGGCGACAAAGGCGTTGGCGTCTTTCAGGGATATGGGGGATAATGTCAGCACTTCACAGCCTCCCTCAATCCCAATTCATCAATCCGTAACCTCGGATAACGCTGCTGTTCAAAGGATAACTCTTGATCTTGCAGGCGTTGCCGCTGTTGCCCTCCACCGTGTAGACATTCGTGCCGTCCGTGCCGATCACGATGCCCACATGGTCGGCGTTGCCGCTGTTGTCCCAATCGAAGAAAATTGCGTCGCCGGGGGCGATGTCGCTGTACCCCCGGTTGGCCCACTGGCCCCGTGACTGGAACCAGGCCATGCCCCCGGTCGTGCAGCCGGAAAATCTCGGCTCCNAAAGCNCGGNCTGATTGTAGCACCAGNACACGAAGCAGGCGCACCAGGCTACCCGGCTGTCAAAGCCGTACCAGCTCCAATAGGGCTGGCCGTTNACATTCCCCACCTGCGATTTTGCGATGTCCACCACAGCGGTATTGCCCGGCCTCGTCCCGTTGACGAAGTGAACGCCGCTGATGTCCTCGGACGCGCTGATGTCGGGGGAACCGCCGCCGAATACCAGCGGATTGTTGCCGCTCGTTTCCAGATAGACATTGAACATTTCCAACTGCTCCGGCGTCAACAGCTCCGGGGCGATAGAAACGATAGACCGGGCCGTGAGCTTCACATTGAGGATGTAGTAATTGTAAGGCACTTCCACATCGTAGTCGTTGCCCTCGCTGTCCGTCCGGGTTTCTGTGCGGTAGCGGACTTCAACCGTTGTCGTGGTGGTAAGGGTGTACTGCTTGGCAAATACCCGCTGTAACTCCGCCTGAACCTCCGCCAGCGTGTAGCGCGGCAATATGGAGGTCAGGAAAGAAGCCAATTCGTGGGGGTTGTGCATGATCTCGTCCAGATCGTAGCGGTATTCGTCGTAGCCGGGGTAGGTGCTGGGGATGTTGTCGATCTGCCGCTGTAAGTCGTTCTCCATGCCCACATAGGCGTTTTCCACGGCGATCAGGTCAGCGTCGTCGGAGAGGTAGGAGGTGGCCGTGAAGCCGGAACCGAAGCCGCCGATGATGGAGGAACAGGACTGTAAGCCGCCCATCAGGAACGAGGTCATAATCAGCAGGGCCAGGGCGACCAGACAGCCTTTCCAGTGCCGGACGGCAAAGGAGGCCAGCCGTTCACTTTCCTTGACCGCTTCCTTGGCGGCTTTACCGCCGGACTTGGCCGCTTTCGCCGCCCCCTGCGC
>NZ_CAJMXG010000199.1:0-5454 GCF_905219725.1 Oscillibacter sp. CU971 | reverse complement strand
GTCTAATTTTGGTATTAGCACTACGGTACCACAACTACCTATCTTTTGTCAACACCAGAAGGGAGTGATTTCATGACGGACCTAAGAACGATTGACGGTGAAACCTTGATGAGCCAGCCGCTCCAGCCGCTGAACTTTGTAGTGGACACGCTGATTTCCCAGGGGCTTCATATTCTGGCGGGGTCTCCCAAGGTCGGAAAATCATGGCTGGCCCTGTGGTTGGCAGTGACCGTCGCCAAGGGTGAACCCGTCTGGGGGATGGGGGTGAAGCAGGGCACAACTCTCTATCTCTGCCTGGAGGATTCCCAGCTCCGAATCCAGAACCGGCTGTTCGATGTGACGGAGGACGCGCCCTCCAACGTCCACTTCTGCACCGAGAGCCGCATTTTGAGCGACGGGCTGACTGAGCAGTTGGAGCAGTTCCTCCGTGAGCACCCGGACACGTCCCTCATCATCATTGATACTCTTCAAATGATCCGGGGGACTACTTACGATAACACCTACGCAAACGACTACCGGGACCTGTCCGCGCTGAAGCGGCTGGCCGATGCTCATGGGATTGCTGTCCTGCTGATTCACCATCTGCGAAAAGAGAAGGCGGACGATGTGTTTAACCGCATCTCGGGTACTACCGCCATCAGCGGCGCGGTGGATTCCAGCTTCACGCTGGTAGAGGAGCGGCGGGGCAGCGGCAGAGCAAAACTCAGTTGTATTGGACGGGACATCGAGTATCGGGAGCTGGAGCTACGGCGCAACGCTGACAATGTGTGGGAGGTGACGGCGGACAGCTATCAGCAGCCAGCGCTGTTGGATGGCAGGATCGTTTTTCTCCTCTCTGCGCTGATGGATTCCCGCAAGGAATTTATCGGCACTCCTACAGAACTGGCAAACAGGATCGACCCTGACGGCAGCGAGGGGATCACGCCGAAAAAAGTGAGCAGGCAAATCCTGCAAAGCGTTGATGCGCTAAAGAAAGCGGGTATCATTGCCTCGATACGCCGGAGCAACGGGAAGCGGTTGATAGAGTTACGCCGTGCCGATAGTGCCGAATTTTCCGGGGCCGGAAAATTCGACCCTATCGACCCTGTCGCAAGCGGAGAAGCCCGCTGTGCGGTGCAGTAAGGAGGACGTGTGCGGTTTTTCTGCGGTGCGAGAGTAAATACAGCAGACACTCTCAAACGCGCAGACAGGCCCCGTAGAGGAGGAATCCCACCCTCGGGTGGGGCAAGCATCGCGCCCGGCTATACACCGGACGCATTCGCCGGGGCTAGGCCCCGGCACCCCCTGCCCCTAAAGGGGTGATAGGAACGAGAGGAGAACGATGATGCAAAATAAGAAGTCAGCCATTGTCACGGCTCGGATGACACCAGAAGTCAAACAGCGGCTCCAGGAACGTGCGCGGGATGCCAACATGACCCTCACCCAGTACCTGATCATTTGCGGCCTTGGTCAGAAGATCATTCAAGTGAAGGGTCTTGACGCAGTTCTCTCGGAGCTGAAAGCTCAAGGCCGCAACCTCAACCAGCTCACCACACTGGCCAACATGGGACGGCTCACTGTCCTCCGCAGCGACGAGCTGATCGACAGGTATGCCGACCTCTGCGCGGCCATCCGCAGACTGACAAAGGAGGTGAGGTGATGTCTACCTTCACCGCCATCCGAAACAAGAAGCAGACCGCCGGCGCTATGCTGGGTGTGCTGTCCTATGTGGTGCAGGCGAAGAAGACGGTGCTGGACGGCGCGTGTCTGGTCACTGGGAGCAACTGCGTACCCCAGGCGTCCTACCTGGAGATGATGACCACCAAGCAGCGGTTCCGAAAAGCGGACGGCAGGCAGTTCTACCACTTCGTCCAGTCCTTCTCCGAAGATGACGACCTCACACCCCAAGAGGCTAACGCCATCGGTCTGGAACTGGCACAGAGAGCGTTTCCTGGCTATGAGGTGGTGATCGCCACCCACGTGGACACCAGCCACCTCCACAACCATCTGGTGGTGAACAGCGTCAGCTGTGAGAGTGGCAGAAAGCTCCACCAGAACCGTGAAACCTTGCTGGCGCACCGGCAGCTCAACGACGAGATTTGTAAGGCCCACGGACTGCAGGTTCTGGAGGCACCAGAGAAGTATCCGAAGAAGAAGCGGATGAAGCCCGGCGAGTACCAGGCGGGGTTGCGGGCGGACAGCTGGAAGCTGGATCTGATCCAGGCCATCAACGAGGCGCTGGAGTACGCCGTTGATCGGGAGAGCTTTATTGAGAATATGGAGTACGAAGGTTACGAGGTGACCTGGACGGATACCTGGAAGCACATCACCTTCACCTGTCCTAACGGACGGAAGTGCCGGGACAGCAGTCTCCACGATGAGACCTTCCTCAAAGAAAATCTGGAGGCGCTGTTCGCCTACCGGCAGGCTATGGGATTCTGCCCCAGCAGCGTGGAACCGGACGAGGGATGGATGGGTGAAGTGACAAGCGGACTCATTCAACTGGGCAGGGCAGTGGAGCGCAGTGATGACCTGCCGCCGCTCCCTACACCGCCGGCTTGGACAGATAGCAAACAGCGCCGCCGGGAGGCCATCAAAAAGATGGCCATGGGGCAGAAGTTCAGCGGCAGCCAACAGTGGGAACAGTCCATGTAAAAATTTTGGAGGTATAAAATGAAATTTTATAATGGCCAGAGCAACAGCCACATGAAAATAAAATAAGAAAGGGGCAAAATTAATCAAAGCAGGCCAGTCCTATGCATACCCTTGGAACAAAGGGGAGTGGCAGGATGGCGGAACAGGCGAGGTTGCTTGATATCGAGAATGACCGGGAGATCACGAAAGAAACCGACAGCCAGTTCTTGTTTGAGTATCAAAGAGCCGTTCTGCTGACGCTGAAGGACAAAGGTGTATTAAATGAAATGCAGTATCGATATGCAGAAGAAAAGCTAAAAAAACAGTTGAAACAATTCTAAAAAGTAATAGACTTTTGACGACTGGTACGGTATATTGAGTGTGCCGTACCAGTCTAAATAAAACGAAGGGGTGAACGATACCATGATAAAAGTAGCATCTTACTGCCGTGTGTCTACAGACCGGGATGACCAGGCCAATTCATTTGAGAGCCAACAGCGATATTTTAAGGAGTACATCGACCGCCAGCCAGACTGGGAACTGTACCAGGTTTATGCCGACGAAGGAATCACCGGAACGTCGACGAAGAAACGAGTCGCCTTCAATCGAATGATTGCCGACGCCCATTTGGGAAAATTTCAGTTGATCCTTACCAAGGAGGTCAGCCGTTTTTCTCGAAATATATTGGACACCATCACCTACACCCGAGAGCTAAAAGCGTTGGGAGTAGGTGTTCTGTTTATGAACGACGGAATCAGTACCCTGGAGCCGGACGCCGAGCTTCGGCTGTCCATCATGGGATCGATTGCCCAGGAGGAGAGCCGCAAGACCTCCACCCGAGTAAAGTGGGGGCAGACCCGGCGGATGGAGCAGGGGGTAGTGTTCGGAAGATCGCTCTTGGGCTATGATGTAAAGGATGGTTGCCTGACAGTAAATCCAGAGGGCGCGGAGATTGTCAGGTTGATCTTCTACAAATATGGCGTGGAGAAAAAGGGAACTACTGTCATTGCTCGGGAGCTTCGGGAGGCGGGGTATCAGACCCATAGCGGCAATATGAAATGGTCCAACACCCACATCGTCAAAATCCTGAAGAATGAGAAATATGTGGGAGATCTGGTGCAGAAGAAGACCATCACGCCGGATTACCTGAGCCACGCCAAGAAATACAACCACGGGGAGGAGGAACTGGTGATTATACGGGACCACCATGAGCCTATCATTGACCGGGAGCTGTGGGACACCGTTCAGCGGGAGCTGAAAAAGCGGAACCGCAATGGGGAATTGGGGGCGGGACACTCCAACCGCTATGTGTTCAGCGGTAAGATTAAGTGCGGAGAGTGCGGGGCCAGCTTTGTTTCCCGGAAGAAAACCCGTAAGGATGGCTCGCTTTATAAGCGTTGGAGCTGCTATACTGCCACGTCAGAGGGGCAGAAACGGGTCGATGTTCGGGGTAATGAGGTAGGCTGCGATGTAGGTAAACTCCTGCGGGATGAATTGGCGTTGGATATCCTCCAGCAGTCTCTGACCACCCTGCGAATGGACCGGGACAGGATCATCCAAAATGTCACTGCTCTGGCATTAGAGGCAATTCAGATGTGCGAGGAAGGAAGCACTGACAGGGCTGAGGCGTTGGAATATGAAATCAGCCAACTGAAGCAAAAGAAAGCGGATGTGCTGGATGCCTTTTTCTCCAAGCAAATCACGAAAGAGGAGATGCAGTTGGTCAACCAGCGGTACGATAGGGAGCTGGAAGATCTTCAACGGAGGCTGGAGGGGGTACGAGAGCGAGAGAGTATCACTTACGAGAAGGGTCAGCTGGGGAAGGATGTGGGCCGTCAGGTGGTTGACATTGTAAATTGTAAGGCAGACAGCGAGGTGCTTTACAAAAATGTCCTGGACCACATGGTGGTACACAAGGACCGAAAAATTGAGGTTTTTCTAAAACTTTTGCAGCAAAAATGGACTTTTGTACTGGAAAATCTGCGAAAGTCTCAGAATGACACCCCGGTGCCGATGTCCGTCAGCAGGCCCTTCAGCTCTGCATAGGGCATGGAATAGCGCTGGCTCAGATACCGGAGGGAAGCCCCCAGCTCCCCGTCGGGCCCGCCGTATTGGGAGATAATGGCCGCTGCCAGCTTGGGATTGGTGTTCTTGACCTTCACCGGGTATTGAAGCTTTTTCTCATATACAAACATCAGTCATTCCCTCCTACGTCCCAGGGCCACGGGTCCTTGAGCCAGGCGTAGCCGTCCTCCGGGGTCAGGTCGGTGCTGGTCAGGGGGCCATACATCTTCTCATATTTTTCCCGGCCCTCTTTGGCCAGCTTGATATAGGACCAGTAAAGCTGGAGAACCTCCTGGTCGTTGGCGTGGGTGTCCAGGTACAGGTTCAGCTCTTTGATGGCAAAATCCAGCGCCATTAGCTCCACCAGGGCGGTGTTGGCCAGCTTAGTTTTCGCCTGGATGGCCGCTTTAAAGGGCAGATCCAAACCGGGAAACAACGTGCCAGCTTGAAGGGCCTCCGCCCGGCTGAAGCGGGGAGGGTTCTGCTCCTGCATCGGAATATACGGAAACGCCAGTGGGGCGCAATTGCCGGGGAGTGTGCCCATTCCCACGCCGCAGGAACCGGCCGGCGTCTGATTAGGTCTTTCCATACTTGCTTTCCTCCTTGTGTAAGAATGGCGCGAGGTGTCTCGCGCTCATTCCATTGTATGCCGGCAGCGGCAAAGGGGCTACCTGGGAAGCAATGGGACAATTGTTCGGGCTGCGGCTTGCTTTTTGGGGAGGTATTTGCTATAATAGAAAATGTCCATAAGTGTCACAGGAAAAGGCCGCATATGGG
>NZ_CAJMXG010000198.1:0-5459 GCF_905219725.1 Oscillibacter sp. CU971 | reverse complement strand
CCATTACAATATAGGCAATCAGTGTGCCATAATTTCTAGCTATTTGGGATAAATTTGCTTTTTTCGCCATCAAAATATACGCCCTCCCTTTTATACGCCAATCGCATTCCGAAGGATATTATCGGAGTCTGCAAATTCGCTGCGGCCAATCATCGCCGAAACTTTCCCCTGACTCATGACGCAGATTCGGTCGCATATAAGCTGCAGCTCCGGGATTTCTGATGAGATGACAATGACCGCCATCCCCCTTTCCGCAAGCCCTTCTATGATCTCATAAATTTGGTCCTTCGCTCCCACGTCGATTCCCCTGGTAGGCTCATCCAAAATCAAAACCTTGATATTACGGTCAATATATTTCGATATGACCACCTTCTGCTGATTGCCTCCGCTGAGGCTGCCAACCGGTTGCTGAAGCGAGGAGCAGGCAACATGCAGCATCTGGGAAACTCTTTCCGCATAGTCCGCTTCTTTTCTTTTATTGATCATGCCGAAGCGCGATAACGAGTTGAGATTTGCAATCGAAATATTTTTAAAAATGGGAGTATTGGGAAGGATTCCCTGCTTTCTTCGCTCCTCAGGCACCAACGCAACGCCGGCTTCCAAAGCCTGACCCATGTTTTTAAACACAACGGGCCTTCCCTCCAGTGTAATTTCCGCCTTATCATACCGGTCTACACCCAACACAGCCCGAATCGCTTCCGTCCGCCCAGCTCCCACCAGGCCGAAAAAGCCCAATATTTCGCCTTTATGAACTTCAAAAGCAACGTCTTTCAGTTCGTCTCCTTTGTTTAAATGTTGGACGGAAAGCACGGTTTCTCCAATTTGCCCCTTCCGTTTACGCCCTGTTTCAATCTTGATTTTACGGTCCACCATTATATTGATAAGTTTGTCATGATCAAACTCCGCTACCGGAGCCGATTGAACCGTCTCTCCATCTCGCAGTACCGTGATGTTATCGCACACCTGGAAAATTTCTTCCAGCCGGTGAGAAATATAGATAATTGTTTTTCCGCAGGATTTCAAATAACGTATATAGCCCAAAAGTTTTGCCACCTCAGCATGTCCAAGGCGGGCTGTGGGTTCATCCATGATGATTGCATCGGCGTTCTTCGCCAGGACACGGGCAATGACCATCATCTGCTGATCCGAAACATTCAGCTTTCCCGCCGGTGTGCGAATGGGCAGTGATATCTTCAATTCCTCTAGCTTTTTTTCGCAGTCATTATAAAGTTTTTTCCAATCCACAAACAGCGGAATGGGCCGTTTGGGCTCTTCCCCATAAAAAATATTCTCTGCCGTACTGAAGTAGCTGACAAAAGACAGTTCCTGGGGAACAATCGCAATCCCTAGCTTTTCTGCGTGCCGGAGGCTGGTAATGTGAACCTCCTGCCCGTTCAGCAAAATCTTCCCAGTATCCTTTCCGACAATGCCTGTCAGAATCTTCATCAGTGTAGACTTCCCCGCTCCGTTTTCGCCCACCAGCGCATGGCAAGTCCCCCGTTCAATCTGCAGGTCAATGTTGCGCAGCGCTTGTACGCCGCCGAAACTTTTTTTGATCCCATGCATCTCAATGATATACTTCTTTTCGCTCACCTCATCCCCTCCTGTCCTCACTTTGCCGTCAAGTTTTTATCCAAAATGCAAAACGTCTGAAGCAGAGCGTCCGCCCCGTTCGCCACATCCCGCCAATGCGTTTTTTCCTCCCAGCTGTGGCTGACTCCCTTTACGCTGGGCACAAACAGCATCCCTGCCTTTGTCACCTGCGCCAAACTCATACTGTCATGCCCAGCCCCGCTGCTCATATCCATTGCGGAAAGTCCAAGCTTTCCGCAGGCTTGGTGAATCGCCTCCCGCACCTCGGAATCCATATGATAGGAGGGCTGTTCCATCGTCATATGGCAAGATGCAATCTCGTTTTCAAATTCCCGCATTAGACGTTGATGCACTGCCGTAATGGACTCCTCCCGCAGCGCCCGCAATTCCAGTGTCAAAGAGACTTTTCCTGGGATCGTGTTCATTGCGTTGGGAAATACCTCCATCCGCCCTACCGTACCAACCATCTCGGGGTCCGTCTCTATAACCGTCTTCTGAACGCACCGGATAAAGCGCGCAGCCTTTACCAATGCGTCGTCACGCAGATTCATCGGGGTGGTTCCGGCGTGGTTGGCCACGCCGGAAAATTCCACGATATATCGTTTGATGGCAATAATGGCGCTGACCACGCCGATATCCATTCCCCGATTTTCCAAAACGCCGCCTTGCTCAATATGAAGCTCCAGGGAATAATCCAAGGGGCCCTCCTCCGCCGCCGCCTCCTCAAAATCTTGCTCCGTAAAGCCGTATTTCCCCATCCGTTCGCGCATAATTGGCGTAGGGGGAAGACCGCAGTAAGCGCGGCTGCCTACAAGGCCTGCAATGACAAGCCCCTCTTCCTCTGCAAAAGACGCGATATCCAATGTATGTTCCGGCGTTATCCCGTTTTCGCGGAGGGTACGCACTGCTTCTATTCCTGCGATGACACCCAAACAACCGTCGAACATGCCGCCGTCTACGACGGAATCAATGTGAGACCCTATCACAATTCGCCGTTTGGTCTTTCCCGGATAAGTTCCAATCACATTCCCCACCCGGCTGGTGCGCACCGTCATTCCGGCTTGCCGCATTAAATCTGCGACATACTTATTTGCGCGAAAAAAGTCCTCGGAATAGGCAAGGTGAGAGACTCCCTTGGAGGTCTTTCCAATATCCGCCAATTGGCAAAGCTGCCGGCGAATGTGTTCCAAATCCACTCTGATCATAACGCCCCCTTTAAGATTGGAGACACATATCCAGCGTCTTTTGGTCAATGTTTCCCCCGGAGCAAATCAGCACCGTGTTTTCGACAGGCCGGCACTTCCCTTCCAAGACAGCGGCTAAGGGCAGCGCCGCCGCGCCTTCCAGCGTCAGCTTTCCATACAGGCAGGCCATCTTAACCGCACTTTTCAGCGCCGCCTCCGAAACCGTATGAATTTCATCCACATATTTTTCGATATAGGGATAAAGATACTCTTCGCCGGTTTTGCGCACAACCGCATCCGCAAGGGATGCGCAGCGGTCTAAGGTCACCAGCCTTCCCTGCTTGCGGGATTCCGCATAAACAGCGGAGCCCTCCGGCATTACGCCCACGATGTTTACCGAAGGTTTCAGCGTTTTCATGGCAAAGGAAATTCCCGTAATCAATCCGCCTCCGCCAATGGGAACAAGAACCTGCTTCACATCAGGGAGCTGCTCTAAAATCTCCAGGGAAATGGTTCCCTGTCCGCCCACGGTGCACCGATCGGCTACCGGATGCACATAAAACATCCGCTCCTTCTCGGCCAAGGCGCACGCCGCTTCATAAGAATCATCATAGGTTTCTCCGATCTCCAAAAGCTCCGCGCCCAAATCCCGAATGCAATCTTTCTTGATTTGAGGAGTTGNAACCGGGACTACCACAAATGCGGAAACGCCAATATTCCTGGCCGCCAAGGCGCAGGCCATACCATGATTACCGGATGAGGCCGTGATTATGCGAATCTCTCTTCCATACTGCTCCGTAAGCGTCGTTATCTTATTCACTGCGCCGCGGTATTTGTAAGCCCCGGAGGGCAGCAAGCTCTCCGCTTTCATCCAGACCGGAGCTCCGAGCTGCTGATTCAACGGCTCTATGCATATCAGCGGAGAGGGGTTGAAGACTTTATGCAGCCGTTCCGACGCGGCAAACATATCCGATATGTGAATTGGCGACAGATCTCTCCCCAGCACAGTATCACATCTCCTTCACTTCAAAAATAGACTCAACCTCCACCGCAAGCCCCAGCGGCAGGCTGTTGGTACCGATAGCGGAACGGGCGTGATATCCGTTCTCGCCAAATGCATCAATAAAAACCTGGGAGGCGCCATTGATCACCTGCGCCTGGTCGTGAAAATCATCCGCGCCGGCGACAAATCCCAAAATCTTGACACAGCGCTTGACACGATTCAGATCCCCCAGGTATGCCTCCAGAGCCGAAAGCGTATTAATGGCGCAGACTCTCGCCGCGGCAGCACCGGCTTCCACCGTCATATCCACGCCAATCCGGCCAGTAATTTTTTCATCGTTTACCATGCTTCCCTGGCCGGAGATAAACACCAGATTTCCCGTCTGATTGACCGGACGGTACAGCCCCGCTGCGGCCAATTGTTTCGGAAGTTCAATTCCATGGTCCCTCAAGTTCTTGTAAACATCCATATTGTGCCTCCTGACTTCGTATTGTATGCTTTCCTCGCTGGAATCCGATTGCCGCCGCAGCCTGAAAGACGGTCCCGGCCGCCGGACAGCGGCCGGGACCACCGCGTTCTTTTACTCCGCGTATTTCTCAGCCTCTGCCTGGGCCTTTGCCAAAAACTCGTCGACATTGGCTTGCGTCACAATAGAGTAGGGAATCTCGTTGTACTTCGCCACGAAATCGCCGGCCATCAGCTTTTCGCAGGCATCTATCACCGCTGCATTGGAGCCGTCCAAATCCGAGATCGCTGTACACAGTACGGAGCCGCCCGCCTTGATATCGTTCAGCGCGTCAACTTCTCCGTCCACTCCGACACATTTGACCTTGCCATAAAGATCATGTTCTTTCAGTGCCTGAATCGCGCCCATGGCCTCCAAATCCTGAGAGGTGAAAATCGCGGCTACGTCAGGGTTGGCCGTAAGCGCCGAATCCAGACCATTATAGGTCACCTCCGTAGTGCCGGGGAACGTTGTCTGCACATGGGCAACCACTTCAAAACCATATTCCTCAACAAAAGCATTGTGAATGTAGTACCCGGAACGCAGGGCAAAATTATCCTGATGCCCAGTGGTGATAATTTTGCCGGTGAAGCCTACTTCCGCCGCCAGCAGCATGCAGATATCCGCCTGAACAGACATACTGTTTAAAAGGAACATGGTATCGATCCCGTCAATCCAGCCGGAATCCTGCGAAACAATACGCACCCCGGCCGCCGCCGCCTCCTGTACGGCGTTCTTTAAAGAGAAATTGTCCGCATTCTGTATGACAATTACATCGCAGCCTGCCTGAACCAGGTTTTCCACATCCGTGGCCTGCTGAGCGGGATCTCCGTTGGCGTTTGCCGTCACAACCTTATGCCCCCGGTTCTCCGCCTCTGCCTTCAGTCCCTCAAACATGTGCCGGTTATGAATATTCGCAAGAGCATTGGTTGAAATGCCAATGGTCAGGCTTCCGGTTTTAGTTTCGGCCGGTACATTGGAAACATTGGAATCGTCCTTCTCTGTTTGCTGGGCAGGCGGTTGCGCGCCGGTATCCTTCTGGGCGCCGCACCCGCTTAAAAGCCCTGTCAGCATCAGCCCCGCCAAAAGGAATGCAAGTAGTTTTTTAGAACGTTTCATGCCTCTTTTCCTCCAGTCAAATAAATTTATGCTCCAAGGATTGCCCCTTATTGCC
>NZ_CAJMXG010000197.1:0-5473 GCF_905219725.1 Oscillibacter sp. CU971 | reverse complement strand
TTTGCGGGACTGTCCCGGCTGTCTCCGGGGCAGCGCGGGGGGCGTGGTCATCGATGGGGCCGGGGACCTGTACACCAAGGCGGCGGGCCGGGACCTCCTGTTAGCCGCCCACCTGGCGGGCTGCGCCTTTCCGGGACGGCCCCTGGCGGAGGCCACGGGGGCCCTTCAAAACTTCACCGTCCAGGCCCGGAACGGGAACTGCGATCTGGAAACAGCCTACCGCCGGGCCGTCTCGGACCTGGCGGACCGGGTGCTGGGCTTCGCTCCCCTCCGGCGGCAAAGGCCCAAGGTCCTGGCCCTCCACGCCTCCAGCCGCTCCACCTCCAACACCCTGGACCTCTGGGGCCGGGTGCGGGCGCGGATCGAGGGGGCCTGTGAGGTCCGGGAGATCGGCCTGCGGAACGGGACCCTGGAGGACTGCGCCGGGTGTCCCTACACCACCTGCCTCCATTTCGGGGAGCGGGGGGGCTGCTTCTATGGTGGCGTCATGGTCCAGGAGGTGTTTCCCGCCCTCCGGGAGGCGGACGCGGTGGTCCTCCTCTGCCCCAACTACAACGACGCCCTTTCCGCCAACCTCACCGCCGCCGTGAACCGGCTGACGGCCCTCTACCGCGCCGCCTCCTTCGAGNNCAAGGCGGTCTTTGCCATCGTGGTCTCCGGNTACTCCGGCGGGGACCTTGTGGCCAGCCAGGTGGTCTCGGCCCTGTGCGTCAACAAGGGCTTCCGCCTCCCTCCTGGGGCCATCCTCATGGAGACCGCCAACGACGCCGGGGCGGCCCTGCGCCTGCCGGGCATTGAGGGGCGGCTGGAGCGGTTCGCGGAGAATCTGCTGGAGCAGCTGAAACTGTAACCATATTTTGAACTCTGGGGGGCGAGCCTTGCGGTNTTCCCCGGAGCGTGGTAAGATGGGAACAAGTCATCTGAAAAGNAGTACCCCCTCATGAAAAAAATTTTCCTGCCCCTGCTGGCCCTCCTCTGCCTGGTTCTCCCGGCCCGGGCGGCGGGCTTTTACGACCTCCCGGCAGACCACTGGGCCCAGGAGGAGATCCGGCGGGCGGTGGACGCCGGAGTGGTGAACGGTTACGGTGACGGCTCCTTCCAGCCGGGCCGGGACGTGACCGCCGCCCAGTTCTGCGCCATGCTCTCCCGCTCCTTCCGCGCCGAGGAGTATGCCGCCGCGAAGGAGGGGAAGTACCAGGCCATGGAGGCGTGCCTCCCGGTTCTGGAGGGCACGTCGCTGAAAGAAACCTACCGGTCCCTGGGGAAGCGCTGGGACCGCTATGTGGACCAGCCCCTGACCCGCTATGACATGGCTCAGATCATTTACAACCTGGTTCTGGAAAAGGACGCCCTCCAGGAGACCATCCAGCTTTCCACCACGGACATCGCCGACTGGACGGATATCCCCGACGGCTGTCACACCGCCGTCTTCACCTGCTGGGGCATGGGACTTCTAAAGGGACAGGCCGACGGCCGCTTCGCCGGGGAGGATTCCCTGAACCGGGCCCAGGCCTCCGTGATCTGGTCCCGCCTGGACGCGCTGTTCAACGGGCCCCGGGAGATCCCGGCGGACCCGGACGAGGGCGTGGAGGTCCAGGAAATGCCCGCCTTCGGCCTCCAGGGGGAGGAGACGGTCCAGGAGATGATGAACCGGGTGAACCGGGAGACCCCTCTGTGTAAGGAGGGCCGCCTCCCCAACGGCAAAACCCGGAGCGGGGAGAACATCGCCGAGCTTTTGGAGCTGGTGAAGCAGGGCTGTCCCGACGGCACGGTCTGGAGCGACACCGTGCGCTATGACTACCGCGCCCCCCAGTTCAGCCCCACCCACGGCTGCCTTGCCTTCGGCCTGGCGGTCAGCGATTTCGTCTTTGGCGAGGAGACCCCCGTCACCCAGCACCGCCGGCTTCCCGACCTGGCCGTGGGGGATGTCGTCTACATCCGCTTTGACAATGTGGAGCGGGTGCTGATCCTNNCCGGCGTGGACCANGAGGAGGGGACCNNTACCNCCTGTGAGCTGGAGAAAAACGGCAAGGTGGACTGGGACCAGTGGGGCCCTCTCTCCGGCCTGGTGGACGCCGGGGACTTCACCACGGTGTTCCGCCGCTGGAGATGACGGCGGGAGCAGCTTTCGCAAGGAAAAAGAGGCGCTTATCGTTCCGATAAGCGCCTCTTGCGATCTATATGGCTGGCTCTTGAATGGTTCCCAGAATCCAGTTTACCCAGCTGGTGACGGTGGAGGCCCGCCGCAGATAGGTCTCCCTGGCCCCTATGCCGCAGAGGTTCGCCCCCTCCATGATCCGAACGACGGTCCGCTTATCCGGCATTTCCCCCCAGTGCAGGCAAAGCTCCAGGGTGTCGCGGAATGCCCTGTGCCTCAGGATCTCCCCCGCAATCGCCAGCTGGCGCTCCCTGTAGCCCAGCCCCATGACCCGCCGCCCGGAGCTGGAGAGCCAAAACAGGATATTGCCCTCCGGGTCTATCCCCTTTTCGATGAATCCCAGATAGCGCCCCGCGTCCGTGTAGTAGTTCGTCTGCCGCCCGTCGAACGCGTATTCCGACGTGATGTCCTGCTTTGTCATGGGCCGCTCGCTCAAAAGCTCCATCAGGTTTACGATTCGGGGCATCCGGTCCGCCTGGGGAAAGGGGATGCGGGGCTCCTCCGCCGTGGGCACGGTTCTCAAAAGATCCTCGATGTCGGACCGCCGGATCTCCGTGGCGACGGCGTAGTTTTTCTGCTTGACCAGCTCCAGGGAGTTGTAATTCCCAGGGTCCCGGAATTGATACTGGTGCAGGTGGAACGTGCCGTTTGAAAAGACCAGAAATACGGTCTTCACCGGCTTTGTCACCCGCCCGCTCCAAACGCGGAAGGGATAATAGAGCTGCCGGATGAGAAAGTCCCCGGCCAGGTCCCGCTTCGCCTCAAAAAGGGAGAGAAAGCGGGACCCCTCATAGGAGGCGTCAATCTCAATCTGGGAGTTGCGCACCTCCACGGCCATGGGGCGCCGGGCCGTGTCGATGCGGAATGCAAAGCCGCCGGAGCTCATGCGCCCGCTGACCGTGGGGGCAAGGGCGCCGTCCTCCTCCAGAAAATCGTGCAGGATTCCGCAGTCATACGCGCAGTTCAGGGCGATGGCCTCGCTGACAAGAAACTGGGGCATGAGGCTTTGAAACAGCGGGGGAATGAAAACCCGCTGCGCGTTTCCGACGGGCTCCTCAAAGTCATGATAGGCCGAAAAGGAGGAGATCACGTAGTCCCCCCGGCTGACCGGCAGAATCGCCAGGCCGTTTTCCGCGAAGACGGCGGGGAGGTTCACCCTGTGGTCAAACTTGGTCATCAGCCTGGGCTCCCGGAACTCCTTGATCTGGGCCGCCGATATGGGAAAGCAGCCCTTTTGCCCGATCTCCTCCAGGATGCGGTACTTGTCAAACAGCTTCTCCCAGGCGGCGTCATTCACTCCCATAGTTTCGGATCAGCACCTCCTCCACCGCCCCGCGCCTGCTCGCGTCGGCGTTGATGGCCCGCTTCGCCTTCACCACGAGGATCTCATAGTCCTGATACAACTCCTTGATAAAGTCCGTGGCGGAGTTGGAAAGGACGAATTTTACCCCCCGCCGCGTCAGATCGTCGCAGCACCGCTTCAGCCTGCGCTGCTCGTTTTTGTCAAAGCCCCCCTTGCTGTAGCCCGTGAAGCTCGCCGTATCGGAAACAGGGTCGTAGGGGGGGTCCAGGTACGCCAGCGCGCCCGGTTCGACGCGGGCCAGGGTCTTGGCGAAATCCTCATGGAAAAAGGTGACGCCGCCGGCGGCGAAATAGCGGTTCACCGCCCGCAAAACCGGCTCGTTTACAATATTGGGGTTTTTATAGCGCCCAAAGGGCGTGTTGAAGGCCCCGGCGGAGTTCACCCGGAACAGCCCGTTGAAGCAGGTCTTGTTCAGATAGATCAGCCTGGAGGCCCGCTCCACCTTGGACATGGCCTGATAGACCGTCTGGTCCCGGTCCAGGTCCCTGATTTTATAAAAGTACTCCGAGGTGTTTTCGTGTTTTTTGAGATCGTCGATCAGGGCCTCCACGTCGTCGCGGATCACCTCGTAAACCGCGATCAAGTCCCCGTTCAAATCGTTGACAACCGCCTTGGCGGGCTGAATGGAAAAGAGCACGGCCCCTCCGCCCAGGAAGGGCTCGCAGTAGGAGGTGATCCGCTTGGGAAACAGGGGGATAATCTCGCTTAACAGCTGGCGCTTTCCGCCGACCCACTTCACCACCGGCGCCGCCAATTGATTCTCCGCCATGCGCTCCGCCTCCTTTTCCATGGACTTTGTCCGTTTCATTATATCAAACCCCGCCGTTTTTTCAATACCCCCCTTCCATAAATTCCAGGCCCGCCGTTCTTTTCAGGGCCCCGGCGGCGGCGTTCGCCCTTGCAAACCCCCTTTCCGGGTGCTATGATAGGCTCAGCAAATAACGAAAGCGGTGACAGAACATGGCAATCATCGGCATCGACTTGGGCACCACCAACTCCCTGGCCGCCGTGTGGCGGAACGGGTGCAGCGAGCTTATCCCCAACGCCGCCGGGGAGTTCCTGACCCCCAGCGCGGTCAGCGTGGACGAGGACGGCTCCATCCTGGTGGGCCGGGCGGCCCGGGACCGGCTCATCTCCCACCCGGAGCGGACCGCCGCCCGGTTCAAGCGCTTTATGGGCACGGAAAAGACCTTTCGCCTGGGCGGCCGGACCT
This sequence comes from Oscillibacter sp. CU971, assembly GCF_905219725.1. NCBI lineage: Bacteria > Bacillati > Bacillota > Clostridia > Eubacteriales > Oscillospiraceae > Oscillibacter > Oscillibacter sp. CU971. The sequence continues at coordinate 739 of NZ_CAJMXG010000197.1, read as the reverse complement.
TCACGCCGGAGGAGCTTTCCGCTCTGGTGCTCCGCTCCTTGCGGGAGGACGCGGAGGCCTATCTGAAAGAGCCGGTGGAGGAGGCGGTGGTCAGCGTCCCCGCCTACTTTGCCGAGGCCCAGCGCTCCGCCACGAAACGGGCCGCGGCCCTTGCGGGGCTGAAGGCGGAGCGGCTGGTAAACGAGCCCTCCGCCGCCGCGGTGGCGGGCCGCATCGGCCAGGGGGAGGCGGACAAGGTCTGCCTGGTCTTCGATCTGGGGGGCGGCACCCTGGACGTTTCCCTGGTGGAGCGGTTCGGGAACGTGGTCAGCGTCACCGCCGTCAGCGGGGACAACCGCCTGGGGGGCTCCGACTTCGACCTGGCCATTGCCAGGGGCTTTTGCGAGGACTGCGGGCTGGACTTCGACGGCCTCACCCCCCGGCAGAAGGAGCTGCTGATCCGCCAGGGGGAGACCTGCAAAATGGCCCTGACCCGCCAGGAGATAGTGATCATGTCTGTGGACGACGGGAGCATTTCCGCCGCCCTGACCCTCTCCAACGAGTGGCTGATCCGCAAGTGCGGGGCCCTCTTCCGGCGGATGACCGCCCCCATCCAGCGGGTCTTCCTGGACGGCGGCGTCTCCCTCCAGGAGCTGGACGACCTGGTGATGGTGGGGGGCTCCAGCCACATGCCCGCCGTCCGGCGCTACATCGCCCGGGCCCTTCATAAAGAGCCCGTCCGGGACAGCCGCCCCGACAC
>NZ_CAJMXG010000196.1:0-5495 GCF_905219725.1 Oscillibacter sp. CU971 | reverse complement strand
TCGCTATGCTTTTGCAATAATTTAAACTTTTTCGCGCCATTCGCTTTGCCCGCAGCGATTAAATCAGTGGTTCCCTATGATGAACAGCGGGACGTATACTTGTGCCCTAACGGGAAAGAACTGCGGCGTAAGCGGCTGTATCGAAGCGGCAGCGGGCTGTTCTGGGAATACTGGGCGGAAAAGAAAGACTGCGGCAGCTGTCCTTTGCGGCAGAAATGTTTGAATGAGACGGACAAGGCCGGCGCCAGAAAGCTTCAGGACAGTTATTTCAAGACGGTTGTTCAAGAACATTTCTCCAGGCGATGGGAGCCGGAATACCGGGAGGCNCTGAANCAGCGGCAGATCTGGTGTGAGGGTACTTTTGCCGCACAGAAATGGGGACACAACCTGACGCGTCTCCTGCGGCGAGGTTTAGAGGCAGCGGAGGACCACTGTCTCCTTTCCGCCGCGGCCTTGAACCTCAAAAGAATGATTAAGCACTCGGTGTGATGCCGAAAGGCGTCCTTTTCTTGCCTGAAATCTCCCTTGTCTCTATATTTCAGGCACTTTGTCAACAGCTCCATATCTGTGACAAATTCGATGTACCGCATCCTTGAGTACCCCAGTATCATGAGAAAACAGTACGGCTTTCTCCACTTCCCATCCTCGTGCCAAGTACGGCGCCTCTTCCAGCCACTCGTCCACGATCTGCTTGTACGGAGCCATCTTTGTTGGCTTGGGTTCGCTCAATGTGTACTCCGGCTTTTGCGGCAATTCCGCGTACCGCTTTGCTGTTCGCGGGTCCATGTGGTACTTCCGTCCCAGCTCCACATAGTTCAGCCCTTTTTGTCTCTCGCTTCGGATGTGCATCCACTGTGCTCCTTTCATTTTCTGACTCCCTTTCCGGGCTCTTTTGTGCCCTATTGGGAGTCTATCTTTTTTTCTCCTCCTCCGCCACAAACCTACATTTTCCCCTCGGTGTTTTCTTACATTTTATCATCGGCACTGACACTGGTACTAACCTGGAAACACTTTGCTACTGTTTGCGCATCGTGGGTCTTTTCATATGTCTGCACCAGTAGTCTTCGCACCTTATTGTGTAACATGTCTGTCACATTCTGAAAACATTCTACACCTTTAGTCAATTCACTGTTATTTTATTGGATTGCTATAGGATACACGCCTTCTCTTCGGCATCGATAGTGGGACCAAAAAGCAAATCTCGGAGATTGACGTTATTGCAAGGCTGGACAGGACCTAAGAGAATCGGAGACACCGGAATGTAACAGAATAATGATATACCATATTGCCGCTGTGCCGTTGAAATACAGCCTTGCCCCCGCCGCACAAAATTTTTCCTTCCGCTTCACCCCTTCTTAATAATATGTGCCACCAGTCTCAAATTCCGTTCAATGNGCACCTGCCGGGCCTCCGGGTCCCCCTGGGCATACTTTTCCAGCCACTCCCGCTCCTCGGCGGCGGTCAGGGGCTTGGGGAAGGACCCGCCGCCGGAGAGGCGCAGGGAAAACAGCAGCGTATTGGCGAACAGCAGCAGCGCGGCGGACAGCATAAGACCTCCTTACCGGAGCCCGAGGCCCCGGCTGCCGCTTTCCCGTCTGGCGGCGGACCGAATTTGGGAGCGGGATGCCCGCCCTCTCCTCTTAACCTATGAAAACCGNGGAAGTCCCTATGCGGCCTTTGCATTTGAAGCGCCGGTATGGTATAGTGTTTCCCGGAACCAGAGAACGAAGGGAGGCGGCGGCATGGGCTGGACGGTGTACATCCTCCGCTGCGGGGACGGNACGCTCTACACCGTCTGCACCAACGATCTGCCCCGGCGGCTGGCAGCCCACCGGAGCGGCAGGGGCGCTAAGTACACCCGGAGCCGCCTGCCGGTGGAGCCGGTTTACCGGGAGGAAGCGGCGGACAAATCCGCCGCCCTCCGGCGGGAGGCGGCCATCAAGCGCTTGGACCGCCGGAAAAAGCTGGCGCTGATTGGGGAAAAGGAGGGGCAGGATGGAGATTCGGCCGCTGCGGGAGACGGAGAGCCGCCTGGAAGTCCGCCGGATTTATGAGGAGAGCTGGAAGTCCGCCTACCGGGGCATTGTCCCCCAGGCGTACTTGGACGGCATCCCCGCCGGGCGCTGGACGGAGGCCCTGGATCGGCCCGGATGGGATACCCTCGTCCTGACCGTGGGGGAGCGGCTGGCCGGGAGGTCCTGTACCTCCGCCATATCGAGTAATACGAAAGGGCCCCGGGAAACAGGCAGTCCCGGGGCAGCGAAAGGCTTTTGGAAAAATGGGCGGGTTTTGCAAACATGCCGGGCAAATTCTTAATAAAGTATAAATTTGGTCCGCGGATTCTTGCAAATTCGGAAGGACTTTACTATACTGATGTTTACTATTTGACGGAGGAAGCAGGGAAAGCCCCGCGCTGAACGCGGAGAGGAGGAGCACCGTTATGAAAGTGCTGGTTTTGTCCGATTCCCATGGGAATATTTTTAATATGATCCAGGCCGTGGAGCGGGAGGCGCCCCGGATGGTTTTCCACCTGGGGGACTGCTGGCGGGACGGGGAACGGCTCCACGACCGCTTCCCGGAGCTGCCCTTTGAGCAGGTATATGGCAACTGCGACTATTTCCGGGGCTCCCGGGAGGCGGAGAAGCTGCTGTGCCTGGGGGACAAGCGGGTGCTGCTGTGCCACGGGCACACCTATGGCGTGAAGCAGTCCCTGCTGGCAGCGGGCCTGGCGGCGGAGGAGAAGGATTTGGATCTCTTTTTGTTCGGGCACACCCACAAGCCCCTGGTGGACATGCGGGGGAAGACGCTGTTTTTAAACCCCGGCAGCATTGGGGACTACGCCCGGCCTACCTACGGCGTCGTGACGCTGGAGAACGGGAAGCTGGACGCCCGGACGGCGCTGCTGCGGGGATAGAGCGGCGGTTTTGCCGCGATATTTAGAAACGTGCTTTAAAATCGAAGGGAGTGGGAGCGGGTGAGGCGCTGCATTGCCTGAGCCGGAATCGTCCAAACTAACGTCAAATGAAAAAGGAGAAGATTCCATGACGATTCCGGCTTCCACGAAGCTGTACCCCAGGACAGGGGACAGCCAAACCATCTATCTGAAAAACGCCGTCCAGAATCCAAGAATTGAAATTGGCGATTTTACAATCTACAACGATTTTGCCCGCGATCCCAGGGACTTTCAAAAGAACAACGTGCTGTACCACTACCCCGTCAACGGCGACCGGCTGGTGATTGGGAAGTTCTGTTCCATCGCCTGCGGGGCGCGGTTTTTGATGAACAGCGCCAACCATGCCCTGGGCTCCCTGTCCACCTATGTGTTTCCCATCTTCTACGAGGAGTGGGGCCACGGGATGGAGGTGACGGAGGCCTGGGACCACCGGGGGGATATCGTAATCGGGAACGACGTGTGGATCGGCTATGAAGCGGTGATCCTCTCCGGCGTCACCATCGGGGACGGGGCCATCGTGGCGGCCCGGTCCGTGGTGACCAAGGATGTGCCGCCCTATACCATCGTGGGCGGCGTTCCCGCCAGGCCTATCCGGCGGCGGTTTGACCGGGAGACCATCGANGCGCTTTTGGAGCTGCGGTNGTGGGACTNGCCCCTGGAAAAGCTCTCGAAAAGCCTCCGGGCCATCCAGGCGGGAGACCTGGAGGCCCTGCGGCGCAGCCGCTGAGCTTCTTGCAAATTGAAAAGAGCCGCGCCGTGATTTCACGGCGCGGCTCTTTATAGATACGGCGGCATTGATGTCGAGACTTTATAAAACCTCGTAGTCCACCGCCACCCGGTCCTCCCGGATGGACTTGCACAGGGCGGAAACCGCCTTGTGCCGGGGGTCGTTCTTATAGGCTTCCAGGTCCTCCAGGCTGTTAAACTCGCTGACCAGCACGGCGTCGTAATTCCCGGCCCCCACGTTTCGGGCGACCTCGCTTTGAAGAAGCTGGGGGACAACCCCTTGCAGGGCCCGGAGGCCGCTGAGGAACTGTTCCTGTTCCGCCTCGGTGCCGGGGCGGAATTTCCACATGACGATATGGCGAATCATGAAGGGCCCTCCCGCTTACCTGCCGTTTTTCCGGTTGTACGCCTCGATGCCCAGGCCCAGCAGCTCGATGGCCCGGGTCAGCTCCTTGGGCTGTGTGACGTAGGCGATGCGGACCTCGTTTTTCCCCTTGCCGGGGGTGGCGTAGAAGCCCTCGCCGGGGGCGTACATGACGGTTTCGCCCTGGTCCTCAAACTCCTGAAGGAGGAAGTACTGGAGCTTTTCCGCGTCGTCCACGGGGAGGGTGGCCANGACGTAGAACGCGCCCTCCGGGGAGCTGTGGGTAACGCCGGGGAGCTTGGAGAGGGCCGCAACCAAAGCGTCCTTCCTCCGGCCGTACTCGTCCCGGACGGAGGCCAGGTATTCCGGCGTCATGGTTTGGTAGAGGGCGGCGGCGCCGAGCTGGTCCAGCGTGGCGGCGCAGAGGCGGCCCTGACAGATCTTCATGGCCAGCTCCATAAAGTGCCGGTTCCGGGAGATCAGCGCGCCCACCCGGGCGCCGCAGGAGGAAAAGCGCTTGGAGATGGAGTCGGTGACGATGATGTTCTCCGCCGCGTCCTCGAACTTCAGCAGGGAGCTGAGGGGTTCCCCGGAGTAGATGATCTCCCGGTAGACCTCGTCGCTGACCAGGAAGAGGCCGTGCTCCTTGCANATGTCCACCAGGAGGCGCTGCTCCTCCCGGGTGAGCACCGCGCCGGTGGGGTTGCCGGGGTTGGTGATCATGACGGCCTTGGTGCGGGGGGTGATGAGGGGCTCGATTTTCTCCCGGCTGGCGAAGCGGTAGCCCTCTTCCGCTGTGGTGGGGATGGGCACGATTTTCCCGCCGGTGACGCCGATGAAGGTGTCGTAGTTGGGATAGAAGGGCTCGGGAATCAAAACCTCGTCCCCGTCGTCCAGGATGCAGGCGGCGGTGAGCTGAAGGGCTTCGCTGCCGCCGTAAGTAGCCAGGATNTCCTCCGGAGCCAGGGAGACGCCGAAGCTCTGGTAATAGTTCCGCACGGCCTCTAAGTACGCGTCCACGCCGCCGGCGGGAGCGTAGGCCAGAACGGAATTTTGAAAGCCCCGCACGGCGCCAAAGAATGCCTGGGGGGTCTCCNCGTCGGGCTGTCCGATGTTCAGATGGAGGACGCGCCGCCCGGCTGCCTCCGCCGCCACCACATAGGGGTGGAATTTCCGAATGGGGGAGAGGCTGCACGCCTCGCATTTGCTGGAAAACTTCATCCTTTTCGCCTCCTTGGGGCTTTGCGTTTTTTTGCTGCGCAGACTGCGCATTTCCTTATTGTAGCACCTCCTCGGCCCATGTCAAACGCTTTTCCAAAAATCGTCGTTTTGCCCGACAGAGCCGGGGAGGCCGGGGCGGAGGCTGGTCAAAGTGCGCAAAGGCGGGCGGCCCGTCCGGGGAGGGGGCGGGAGATCCCCGCCGAAAGATTCCGGTTTCAGGGACCTCCCGGC
>NZ_CAJMXG010000195.1:0-5590 GCF_905219725.1 Oscillibacter sp. CU971 | reverse complement strand
CCCCAGACCATCATCGTGAAAAACGGCTCCAACTCTGTGAACAGCGGCACCGTGGGCGGGACCACCAACGGCAATACTGGCGGCAGCACCAATGTGGGTGGCGGAACCAACGGCGGCAACGATCTCACTTTCGAGAATGACCCCAAGACCCGGCTGGTCATTGAGAAGTACATCACCGGCACCACCACCCCTCTGAAGGGCGTGACCTTCCTGGTCACCGAATCCAACGGGCAGGTGCTGGGCAGCGCCAACGGCGAGTACACCACCGACGAGAATGGCCGGATCGTGATCGAGGGCCTGGAACCCGGCAAGACCATCATCGCCAAGGAGATCCGCACCCTGGACGGCTACCTGCTGGACACCCCCCCCCAGTCCATCCAGATCAAGGTAGGAGACGCTCAGACTTTGAAATTCTACAACACGCCTGTGGGCGGGCTGGAGCTGATCAAGGTCAACGAGGCTGACAAGAGCCAGCGAATCCCCAACACCACCTTTGAGATCCGCCGCATGGACGGCGGCTTGGTGGACACTATCACCACCGACAAGCAGGGCCGCGCCCACCTGGATCTGGATGCCGGGGACTACTACGCGGTGGAGATTGAGGCCGGCAAGGGCTTCGAGCTGGACGCCACCCCCACCTACTTCACCGTCCGGGACGGCAAAGCCACCACAGTCACCGTCACCAATCGGGCAGTCAGCGGCATCCTGATTCACAAGGTCGACAGCGTTACCAAGCAGGGCATCTACGGGGTGACCTTCCTCCTCTATGACGCCAACAAGAATCCCATCGGGCAGTACAGCAGCGATGACAAGGGCTACGTCCATATCGACGACCTGCCCGGCTCTGGCCGCTACTACCTGCGGGAGTTGGAGAATGACGGTTATCTGGTGGATACCCAGCTGAAGTCGGTCTATGTCACTGATGGGACCACTACCGAGATCACCTGGGAGAACACCGCCATCACCGGGCAGATCCAGATCACCAAGACCTCTGAGGACTACAACTCCATGAACGGCTGGCCCGCCGGTACGCCTATCCCTGGTACCGAGTTCGAGATCTACCACTACCGCACCGGCAATCTGGTGGATACTATCCGCACCGATAAAAATGGCGTCGCTGTGTCAAAGCCTCTGCCGTTAGGGCGATACAAAATTGTGGAATCCAAGGCTGCCGATTTTTACGGGCTGGACAAAACCCCCATTGAGGTGGAGATCGAGCACGCCGGCCAGATCGTCAAGACGGCCATGACCAACAAGGCCCTGTACACCAACGTCAGCATTAAGAAAATCGGCTTCGTGGAGGTTATGCCCGGCCAGCAGATACGCTATGATTTCTCTGGCATCGCCAACAATTCCACCACGGCGCTCACCTCCTTCTATTGGAGGGACACTCTGCCCACCCAGGCAGTGCGGCTGGACAAGATCGTCACCGGAACCTACAACGTCCAGGGGAATTACAAGATCGTGTTCAAAACCAATCTCAACGGCGAGTACCGTACCATGTACGATAACCTGAGCACCACGCAGAACCATGTGCTGGACGCCTCTCCCGCCGCCCTGGGTCTGGCCTCCAATGAGTATGTCACGGAGTTTATGGTTTCCTTCGGCATCGTACCCGGCAATTTCCGCCAGGTGGAGGTGCCCAAGGTGTACTGCAATGTAGTGTCCTGGCTCACTGGCGGGACCCAGTTCGTCAACCAGGCGGATGTAGGCGGTGTGTACAACGGTCAGTGGATCATGGCAACCAGCAGATGGGTCACCAAGGTCTACAAGCCCGCCCAGCCCCTGCCTCGCACCGGCTATTGAGCCGGTCTGACCATGCTGAATGGGGAGCCGCCTGTCAAGGGCGGCTCCTCGTCTGTAAATTTGATTTGAACACAGGGAGGAAAATCAACATGAAGTTCAAGAAAATGTTCCGTATCCTTGCCGCCGCCATGGTGGTGGCGGCCCTCTGCTGCGCCCCCGCCTTCGCCGCCGGGGATGTGGCCTCCGCGGTGGAGAGTACCTGGACCGACGCCGCGACCCAGATTAAGACCGTGGTGGAGAACGTGGTCTTCCCCGCGCTGGACATGGTCCTCGCCATCGCCTTCTTCACCAAACTGGGCATGGCTTACTTTGATTACCGCAAGCATGGCCAGTTCGAGTGGACCGGCCCGGTAATTCTCTTCGCCTGCCTGGTCTTCACCCTCTCTGCTCCCTCCTATATCTGGGGCATCATCGGGATTTGATGGGATCGGACAGCGGATGCCCTTCGGACAGGAACTGCGGAACGCCGTCGCCAAACGCCGTCCGGACGCTGTCTGTCTGGGCGGCGTCTGCTACATCCGGCTGGGCGGGGAAACTCTGGCAAAGGCCGCGCTCANCTCGGGAGGCGNCAATTACGNCGGAATCCAGGTGACGGTCCTGAACCGGCGTACCGGACCTGTGGATTCCATCACCATCCGTTCCTGGGATGTGCCTCACGGCGTGAAAAAGCCTCCTGACTTCGGGGAAAAAGCGGATTGGGATATCTACCGTCCCACGCTGGATATAGACAGGCTCTGGGAATTGGCGGAGGAATACCTGCGTCTTTTCCAAGAGCCTGATACGGAAATGAGGTGATTCTCAATATTTATCTTTGATTTTGTAGCGTCCACCATCATGGACAATCTGATCGACTGGTTCTATGGGCAGGTGGTAGGCTTCCTCGCCAACTTCTTTGCTGAAATGGGGAACATGGGCGTGGAGCTGTTCGCGCTGGACTGGGTGGAGGCCATCGTCCTGTTTTTCTCTCAGCTGGGCTGGGCGCTGTTTGGCGTCAGCCTGGTGGTCTCCGGTTTTGAGTTCGGCATTGAATACTCCACCGGCAGAGGCAACCTCCAGCATACGGCGCTGAACGCCATCAAGGGCTTCATGGCGGTGAGCCTGTTCACCGTAGTACCTGTGCGGCTCTACGCCCTGTCGGTATCCTTGCAGGGGACCTTCGCCATCGGCCTGACCGGGGCGGGAACCAGCATCGGGACCGTGGGGGAACGAATCATTGAGGAACTGATGAGCGTAGAGAGCCTCGCGGATATGGCGGGCGCGCCCAGCTTCGGCATGAGCGTCCTCACCAGTCCCATCATGCTTTTATTCTGCATCATTATGATGGCCTACGCGGTGATCAAGGTGTTTTTCGCCAACCTCAAACGGGGCGGCATCCTGCTCATCCAGATTGCTGTGGGAAGCCTCTATATGTTCAGCGTCCCCAGAGGCTATACAGACGGCTTTGTTCAGTGGATGAAGCAGGTCATCGGCCTGTGCCTGACCGCCTTCCTTCAATCCACCATCCTGGTGGCCGGCCTGATGGTCTTTAAGGACCACGCCCTGCTGGGACTGGGTCTCATGCTCTCCGAGGGAGAGGTGCCCCGGATCGCCGGGACCTTCGGCCTGGACACCACCACCCGAGCCAACATCATGAGCGCCGTCTACACCGCCCAGGCTGCCGTCAACACCACCCGCAGCGTTGCCCAGGCCGTGGCGCCCAAATAAGGACAGAGGAGGAAAAGACGGATATGAATCAACTGGTATACATTGCCTCGCCCCTCTCCGGAGATGTGGCGCACAATCTTGATTTCGCACGCCAGGCATGCCGCTATGCCATCGCCCAGGGCGTCACGCCATTCGCCCCGCATCTGCTGTACCCCCAGATGCTCAATGACAATGATCCGGCGGAGCGCCAGCTGGGACTCGAGATGGGGAATCAGATGCTGGAGCTGTGCGATGCGCTGTGGCTGTGCGGAGATCGGGTCAGCCCCGGCATGGAGGGAGAGCGGAAACTCGCTGAGGAGCTTGGCATCCCTGTTTGCAGGATCAGTACACAGGAGATCCTTTCCGTGTCTTTTTCTCCCACAGAAGGGATGGGGATGGCAATGGGATGACACTCACTATGGGGAGCCTCTTCGATGGCATCGGCGGCTTCCCCCTGGCTGCGGTCCGGAACGGGATCACGCCCGTGTGGGCCAGTGAGATCGAAGCCTTCCCCATCGAAGTCACAAAGCACCGCTTTCCCGGCATGATCCATGTGGGGGACATCACCAAGCTGGACGGGGCAGAATTGCCGCCTGTGGACATCATCTGCGGCGGCAGCCCTTGTCAGGATCTCAGTGTGGCTGGAGCGAGAGCCGGTTTGTCCGGCGCCCGCTCCGGCCTTTTTATGGAACAAATTCGAATTGTGAAGGAGATGCGAAATGCAGATATGGAACGAGGACGGACAGGGCTCGCTGTTCGCCCACGATGGATGTGCTGGGAAAATGTACCCGGCGCGTTCAGCTCAGGGACCCCCAAGGGGGAGGACTTCCGCATCGTCCTCGAGGAGATCGTCCGAGTTAAAAGCGATACCGTTCATGTCCCTGGACCTCACCCCTGGGCGTGGCAACCTGCTGGGCGAATCGTACTGGGAACTGGTTTCTCCCTGGCCTGGCGGGTCTTCGATGCTCAATACTGGCCCCGCACCCCTCAGCGAAGAAGACGTATTTTCCTTATCGCAGATTTTGCAGGACGCTCCGCCCCGCAAATACTATTTGAGCAGGACCGCCTGCCTGGGTATCCTGCGCAGGGCGGGGGAACGCGGGAAGGAGCTGCCGCCTCAGCTGAAAGCAGCGCTGATGGCACAGGCGGGGCTGATCCCACTGGCGGCTCCGGCCTCTGAACCCATCGCCTTCGCCGCCAACCAGAGGAACGAGGTACGGGATCTCCACGATGTGGCCGGTGCATTGAGCGCCCAGCCGGGAATGAAGCAGCAGACCTTCATTGCGCAGGACTGCCTCACTCCCTGGGACACCCAGCAGGCCCGCATCTTCACCCCGGAGAGCAAGGCCCCCACCCTGGCCAGCGCGGACGGAGGCGGCGGGCGGAATCCTGGCGGGCTGTTGTTTACAGCTGGAGTAGCTGGCAGTCTGACTCCCTGGGATAACCAGCAAAGGCGTATCTCTACTCCCTATGGTGTCGCCCCAACGATCAACAGCGGTGAGCTGAAGCCGGGTGGACTTCTGTTTGTAGCAGGCTTCTGCGCCGGAGCCGCCCCTTCGGCTGGCGGGATCGGTTATCAGGAGGAGATCGCTCCAACGCTGAAAGCGACCGCCAGTGGGAACATGATGCCCTCCATTCTCTGCCTCACCGGTCATGGGGGGCAACGCATGGACATTACAACCGATATGACGCCCACGCTCCGGGCGCAGATGGGCGTCCATCTGCCGCTGATCTGCCTCAACGACCAGGGCGGCGGCGTCATGTCCTGCTCTGAAGATGTGGCTGGGACGCTGCGGGCACAGGAGCATGGACATCAGCCGCTGGTTATGGGGCTGCGGCAGGGAGAAGAAACGCGCATGGTTATTGAATTATTTGAGAATCATGGCATTGATGCGAGATATACAGGGCCACACAAAGTGTCTCCAACATTGACAAATCGTGGCGGCACTGGAGGCAACAATCTCCCTCTCGCCCTGCAAGTGCGGGAACCAATCTGTATCTCCGGCAACGCCATTGACCGCCAGCCTCAGAAGCTGTACCAATAGGCTAAAACCGCTTGAGTAAAGTGCTGAAAGCAGCAATGGTGCAAACAGCTTGTGCA
>NZ_CAJMXG010000194.1:0-5678 GCF_905219725.1 Oscillibacter sp. CU971 | reverse complement strand
TCTGCAAAACCAGCTTGATCGCCCAGACCGGCACCTCCGGCTGGCCGTATTCGTCGTCGATAAAGACGAAGGCCGTGTCATACTCCGGCTTCTTCTCCGGGAAGGTCCCATAGCCGTCGGTGAAGTAGATCAGCCCCTTGAGGTTGTCGAACTCCTTTTTCCGCCGCAGCTCGTCCACATACTGGAACACCGGGCGGAAGTCCGTTCCCCCGAAGCCCTTGAGCTCCATGGTTTTGAGGAAGTCCTGAAATTCTTCCCAGGAGGTGACCTTGTGGTCCTCCTGGATTTCCGCGTCGCACTGGATGATATGGACGTTGATCTTGCTGAAAAAGCTCTCCTGCTGGGCCAGGATGTTATAGGTTTTCGTCAGGAAGGCCTGCACCAGCTCTCCCTGGACGGAGCCGGAGGTGTCGATGGCAATGACGAAATCCTTGATTTTTTTGACCTCCTTGTACTCCAGCGGCTCGATGAGGGGCACGTCTTGATAGAGCTGGAGACCGTAGGTATAAAAGATGTAGTCAAATTCGTCGTCGTTGATCTGCATGTCCTCCCCCAGGACGGCAAATTTCCGCAGGAAGTCCGAATAGTCGTATTTCTCCCGGTTGACCTCCTGGACGTTTTGCAGAAGGTTCGCGGCCCGGTCTCCCCAGGAGGACTGGGAGGCGGTCTCCAAATCCACCTGCACCCGCTGGCTGATGGCCTGCCACTCGGCCTGAAGGCCGCCGCCCGCCGCTCCATTCTCTGCTCCATCCGCTGAAATTTCAATGGTCATAGAGCCGGACGAAGCGGCTCCACCGTTCTCTGCACCGCCGTCCTGCCCGGCAGCCGCAAGAAAAGCGTTTGCTTGCAGCGCAGGCGGCGCGTACCAGGGGCCGTGCTCGTCCCGGCAAAACAGATCATGAAGGCGCTGGTACTCCCCCGGAGAAGGGGGCTTGTCCGTGAAGCGCTTGTACAGCCGCTCCGCCGTCAGCTTGCCGCCCTGCTGCAGCGCCGCCAGCTCCACCGCCATGGCGGGGCCGGTCAGCGTCTCCAGCTGCTTCATGTTCAGCTCGCTGAGGATGCCCTCCACCGCGATGTCGCAGGACAGGTCCCACAGCTCGCGGTTAACGGCAGGGTTCACAAAGGGATGGCTGAACACGCAGTGGAAAATGGCGTGGAGGCAGCTGTGGTTCAGCTCGCCGCCGCCCTGCTTGTAAAGCTCAAATATGTAATCCGGGTTGAAGCGGAGGTATTTCCCGTCTATGCCGAGAGTCTCCAGGCCCCCCGCTTGCAGTTCCGGCTTGCACAGGGCCAAATCCAGAAACCGGAAGGCCACCAGCAGCTCGTTCCGGGCGTATTTCAAAATCTGGACCGCCAGCTCCTCCGCCCGCTGTTGTCTTTCCACGGCGTTCCTCCTCTCTTACAGCTCATAGTCCGTTTCCGTGATGCCGATGTGGGCATTTTTGTAGTTCATCAGATAGCTCAAAACCTCCGGCTTCCGGGCGGCGTTCGCCAGCTCGATGCTCTTGTCGATGTTCTCTCCGGTGAAGACCCCCAGCTCCGCCAGGGTGTTCAAACCTGCCAGATCGTCAAACTTAATGACAACCTCCACCGCCTCGGCGGCGTTCTCCCGCAGCCAGTTTAGGTACTCGTCCCGGTACAGCGGCACCAGCTGGACCGCGGATTTCAGCCGGTCCGTGGCAATCAGCACCCGGTCCTTGAACTCCTGGATGGAGGGGAAGAGGCTGTCGTACTTCACGATATCGAACACGCCGTCCCGGTTGGTTCGGATGCAGTCCAGATACTGATTTCGGGCGCTGTATGAGACATATCCATATTCATCCTCCAGGAATTCCGGGAAGTAAAACACCGCCCAGCTCTGGCCGTTTTCCGGCTGAGCGTACTCCAGGCGCAGCCGGAGCAGACCTTTGCACTCGCGGAAAGCGTCCCGGGCAATGTCCCGGACAGAGGACGGAATCCGGATCTCCTGCATCGTCCGGCTGTCAAAGGCCAGGGACTCGATTTCGGTGACGCCCTCCGGTACCGTTACCGTCTCGCCCTCCCCAAAGGCGAACATCAGGGACCAGCTCCCGTCCTCCTTTCGCCGGAGGAGGCAGTTGCCTTCGGCCCGGAAGTGCGGATTTTGGGCGGAAACCTGAATGCTCCGCGGGACAGAGGCTCCGCTGCCGTATGCTCTGGCTGAAAAAGCCCTGTCGCCGATGGCCGCAATCTCCGGCGGAAGCACAAGCTCCGCGATGGCTGTTCCCCGGAAGGCCTCTGCCCCGATGGAGCGCAGGCCATGGGGAAGCCGGATGCTTTCCAGCCTGTTACAGCCGCAAAACGCCCTTGCCCCGATCTCCCGCAGGGAATCCGGAAGCGTGACGGAAATCAGGCCGTCGCAGTTCTCAAAGGCCCCCTTGGCGATCACGGTGGTGCCCTCCGCCACGGTATAGCGGGTCAGGACCGCCGCGTCCTCCTCGTCGTAATCCTCACCTTCCTCGTAATGGTAATAGGTGTAGAGCCGGGGGCCGTAGGTCCTGAGTAAGGTCTTTTCCCCGCCTTCAATCTGATAAACCGCGTCCCCGTCCGCCTCGATGGGGCCGCCTGGGGCGAGGCGCAGCTCCTGGGGATGCTCCCGGAAATCATAATAGAGTTTGAGGCAGTCAAAGCTGTCCTTCCCCAGCTTCCGCAGACTGGAGGGCAGGGAAACCAGGTGGATGGGGCAGCCTTGGAACGCATAGTCCCCAATCTCCTCCAGTCCTTCGCTGAACAGGACGCTGCTCAGGCGTTCGCAGTGGTAAAAGGCAGAGTTTCCGATGATTCGGAGGTTTTCGCCAAATTCCACCCGCCGCAGAGAGGAACTATAAGAGAAGGCGTTCTTTCCGATTTCAGTCAAGGTGGAGGGGAAGGTCACGTCCGTCAGGCCGGTCCGCCGGGAGAAGGCGTTGGGCCCGATCCGCTCCACGCCCTCCGGAATCTCGCAGATGCCCGTGCCAAAGAAGGCGCTAAGAGTCCTGCCGCCGGCGGAGAACACAAAGGGGATCTCCACCTTGAGATGGGGGTTTTCCGGATCAATGGTGATTGCTGAAAGGGCGTGGGGATGGTTGTTCCGTTCGTCCTCCAGGTCATAGGAGTGGAAGAAGCAGTCAGGGTCCAGAGCCTCCAGCCCCTTGCCGATGTGGACCCGTTCCAGGGCTGCGTCCTTGAAGAGTCTTTCCTGGAGGGCCGTCACACCGTCGGGAATATTGACCTCCCGCAGGCCGGTACAGCCGTTGAAGGTGGTGTTGATGAGCTTGGTCATGGCGTTGGAGAGATGAATCTTCCGCAGGCTGATGCAGCCCTCAAAGGCCAGGCCCTGGACGCGCTGGATGGTATCGGGCATGGTGACCTCGGTCAGGTTCCGGTTGCCGCTGAAGGCGCCCTTGGCGATCATCCGCACCGGGACGCCCTGGATGGTCCTGGGGATGTCCAGCTCTTCCGCTGTACCGGTGTAGCCGGTGATGGTAACGCCTCCGACGCCGGAGGTATAGGTAAAGTCCTGGCCGTCCGAGTCTCCCGGAACCTCCGGCGGGGTGTACCGGTAAGCGGAGCCCTCAAAGGCGCTTGAACTGACCTGGGGAACGCCGCCTTGAAAGTCCACGTCCTCCAGAGCCGTGCAGCCCGCAAAGGCCCGGTCCTTCACCGTTTCCAGCCCGGCGGGCAGAATAACCCGGCGCAGATGCGTGCAGCCCTCGAAGGCCGACGCCTGGATCTCGGTCAGGCTCTCCGGCAAAACGATGGTTTCCAGTCCTTGCTGATTCTGGAAGGCCCCCTCCTGGATGAAGCGGAAGCCCTGGGGGATTTCCACGTCCGCGGGGCAGTCCGTGGCCCCGGTGATGCAAAACCGCGCGTGCTGCCCTCTGGTGCATCCTGCCTCCAGCCCAGCCAGCTTCCGCGCCGCGTCCTTGAAGGTCCCGTAAAACCGGGGATTCAAGCTCAGGTAGAGGTCTTTCAGTCTGGCCGTGGCCGCAGGAGAGAGTCCGGCGACAGAGGCGGTCTCCTCCTGCCTGGCGGGGGACGCGGAGCGGCCCCGAGGGGCGCCCTTCTCCGCCATGACGCCGATGGAACGGAGGTATGCGACCAGCGTCATGCCCCAAAGCTCCTGGGCCTTGTTGGCGAGGGACTTCAGCGGCCCCTTGTACTCCGGGTTCTCAAAGAGCAGCACGCCCATGGCAGTGGGCTTCTCCCGGTCCCGGTATTTTTCCGCCAGGGCGTCCAGCATGGCCTGGAAGTCCTGGGCGGGCCGTCCGCCCACGGATGGCTGGTATGTATAGCCGTAGGCGTTCAGAAACTCCGCGCGGCTCTCGTAGCCCAGGAGGCGGTAGACCTCGGAGATATCGCTGGAGAGGGACTTGTGGTCCTGCTCCAGGCGTCCGGGAATCACATGGTCCGGATAGTATTGTTCCAGGCGGCGGAGGACGTTTTCGGTTTTCCGCTTGACAACATCGGTGGAATCCTCCGTGGAGCGCCGCTCCTGAATCGCGGAAGGACTCTGATAGCCGTAGGCGTCCAGAAATTCCTTCCGGCTGGCATAGCCCAGCAGTTTGTAGAGATCGGTCAGGTCCCGGCCCAGCGTTTCATGAGCCTGGTCGATTCTGTCCCGGATAACGCGGTCGGGGTAATATGCCTCCAGACGCTGGAGGACGCTGTCCAGGCGGCTTTGAAAATAGGGCGAGAGCCCGGGGCGGGGCGGCGCTTTCCCCGCCGCCGTTTGGGCCTGTTCTGTCCGCTTTTCAGGCTCTCCCGCTTTCCGGGCCTGCGGTTCCACTGGCTCTCCGGCGGGCAGCTGGTCCAGAAGAGCCAGCACCGCGTCCAGCTCCTCCAGGCTTTTGCTGAGCCGCCCGCGCTCCTCACGCAGGGCCTTGATCTCTCTGACGGCGCTCTCCACCAGCTGCCGGAGCTCCTGGAGCGAAGCGCCCGCTTCTCCCCGCCGCGCCTCCGCTTCGGCAAAATTGCTGCTGGCCTGCATACATACCTCCGTCTTTTTCGAGAGAGCGGCCTCTGTTTGCGCCAGCTCTCCTTTCAGCACTTCCCGCCTGCGCAAAAGCAGGTTTTTCTGTTCCATAACTGTGCTCATAAGCTCCGCTTCCTTTCCTGAATTCCATATAGCATCCGGCTCCTCCACGATGTCAGGGCCGCCGGGAAAGCTCAATACAGCGTCCCCTCGTTCTTCTCAAACAGTTTGTCATTGACCTCCGCCAGCGGCGTGCCATGGGCGATGCCGTGCAGAATGATGGCGTCCCGCTTCAAACGCGGATACAGCGGCGCGAAACCGGCGCACTTCAAAAGCCGCTGGGTCTCCTCCTCCGTCGTCCCCAGGCCGAAGCAGATGCACAGCAAACGGTCCCGGGAGGGATTCCGCCGCCCGGAAAGCACCTGATAGAGATAGACTTCGTTCATGCCGCCGTTCCGCGACACCGCCGCTTTCGAAACATTTTTTTCGTCAAAAAACCGCATCAGCTGTTCCGTCAGACCCCAGTTTACAAACTGGTCCCCGTTCTCCTTCAAATACTCGTCCAGATGGGGCTGGCTCAAAAGCTCGTTCCGCAAATCGCCGGTTGTCTTTTCCATGGGATATTCTCCTTTAGAAGCTGTACCAATAGGCTAAAACCGCTTGAGTAAAGTGCTGAAAGCAGCAATGGTGCAAACAGCTTGTGCAG
>NZ_CAJMXG010000193.1:0-5720 GCF_905219725.1 Oscillibacter sp. CU971 | reverse complement strand
GAGGGATGGTGTCCAAACACGGTGCAGTACATCCTGACCAACGTCTCCTACACCGGCGATATGCTCTGGCAAAAGAGCTTCGCCACCGATACCATCCCCTTCCGGCAGGTGCCAAACCGGGGACAGAAGCCCCGGTACTTCGTGGAGAACTGCCACCCGCCCATTGTGTCCAAGGAGGACTTCCAGCGGGTACAGAACCTGATGGCCCTTCGCCGGACGCAGTTCGCCGGTAACGCCTCCAAGCCGGAGGTGTCGGTCTACAGCAAACGGATTGTCTGTGGAGACTGCGGCTCCGTCTGCCGCAGGAAGGTCACCAACGGCAAGACCTACTGGGTGTGCAACCGCCATGACGACGCCAAGTCCCGCTGCCCCGTCCCCCAGGTGCCGGAGGCGGAGATCACAGCGGCCCTGCTTCGGCTCTACCACAAGCTGAAAGCGGATGGCGGCACGATCCTGCGCACCGTGCTGGAGCAGCTCCGGGAGCTGCGGGAGCGGGAACTGCGCACAAACTGCAAAATCAGCGACATCGACAAAGAAATCGCCCGTCTGTCTGAGCAGAATCTCGTACTGGTTCGACTGAAGTCGAAAGGGTACGTTGATCCTGCTCTTTATTTATCCCAGCAGGGTGAGATCGAACAGAAGCTGAGGACGCTGAGACGGCTGCGCCGGCGCATCATGGACTCCACCAGCGAGGACACCCAGATCCAGGACACCGAGATCATGCTGGACTGCCTGGAGGACGGCCCCCAGTGGCTGGGGGAACCCAGCCAGGAGCTGTTCGAGTCACTGGTCAGGCGGATCGTGATCGTCTCGGCGGACACCCTGAAATTCACCCTGCTCAACGGCCTGGAGCTGACAGAGCGGATTGGAAAGGCGGTACGGTAATGGCATGGCAGAGAAAGACCCCCTTCGGCTATATNGTGCGGGGCGGCGAAACCGTCCCCTGCCCTACGGAGGCTGACGCGGTTCAGAACATCTTCACCCGCTACCTGGCGGGGGCCTCCTTCGGCAGGATCGCGGAGGAGATGAGCAGAGGAAACATCCCCTACCACCAGCATACCAGCCAGTGGAACAAGCACATGGTCAAGCGGATTCTGGAGAATGGGAAATACCTGGGGACAGGCGTCTACCCACGTCTCATCAGCGATGAGGAGTTCCTCGCGGCGCAAATCCAGAGGGAGGACAAAACTGACTACACGCCCTGCCCCGCTGAGCTGAATCCTGTTCGGGAAAAAGCTGTGTGCGCGGTATGCGGAAGCAGAATCGCGCGGGACACCAAGTCCCATGGTCGGCCCCGCTGGGTATGCGCCAACCCAGACTGCGGAGCTATCGTCCGCGCCAGCGATGAGGAGGTGCAGAAACGGGTATCCCAGCGGCTCCGTCAGCTGGCAAACACCCCTGACCTGCTGACACTGCCTCCCGCACCGGAGGCTGCCCCCTCCGCAGACGCTCTGCGCATCCAGAATGAGCTGAACGTGTGCTTCAACCGCTCGGATATCAACCCTGACTACATGAAGACGCTGATCTTCGCCGCCGCCGCAGAGCGGTACGCCGTCCTGCCGGATCTCACGCCAGTCCATGACATGGAGGCACTTCGGGAGCGCCTGGAAACCGGTCCCGTCAGTGACAGCAACCTGCGGGAACTGCTGGCAAAGGCGGTAAAGGCCATCCGCATCGGCGGACAGGATTACATAGAACTGGAACTGACCAACGGAACGATGATAGGAAAGGAGCAAACCACATGACCACACAACAGACTCCCCAGAAGCGGCGGATCACCGTTATTCCTCCCAATCCCCAGCTTACAGAGCGGGACATTCACAAGAAGCACCTCCGGGTAGCTCCCTACTGCCGGGTATCCACGGACAGCGAGGAGCAGCTCAACAGCTACAACGCCCAGATCGCCTACTACACCGAGAAGATCGCCGCCACACCGGAGTGGACTATGGTCCGCCTGTACGCTGACGAGGGCATCACAGGCACGTCCATGAAGCGGCGCAAGGAGTTTTTGAAGATGCTCCGGGACTGCGACCGGGGTAAAATTGACCTCATCATTACCAAATCGGTGTCCCGCTTCGGACGCAACACCCTGGACGGTCTGGACACCGTCCGGAAGCTGAAGCGGAAGGGAATCGGCGTCTTCTTTGAGAAGGAAAACACAAATACCCTTTATATGGATAACGAGATGATCCTCACCTTTATGATGAGTCAGGCCCAGGCAGAGAGCGAATCCCTCAGCGGCAGCGTCAAGTGGGGCCACCGGAAGAACTTCAAGGACGGCAAGGTCTACTACCACTACGCCAGCTTTCTCGGCTACCGCAAGGGGCCGGACGGCCTGCCGGAGATCGACCCCGATGAGGCGGCCATCGTTCGCAGGATCTTCGCCCGATACCTGCTGGGCCAGAGCGTCCACCAGATCTGCCGCGACCTGATGTCGGACGGCGTCAAGACCGCCCAGGGCAGTGATTCCTGGCATGACAGCGTGGTGAGGAAAATGCTGCAAAACGAAAAATACATCGGGGACGCCCTGCTCCAGAAGACCTTCATGGCGGACCTCTTCACCCATGAGCAGAGGAAGAATATGGGGGAGCTGCCCCAATACTACGTCCACGAGTGCCACCCCGCCATCATCGACCGGGACACCTTCCAGCGGGTGCAGGAGGAGCTGGCCCGGCGCTCCAGCCTGCGGAAGACCTCCTCCAAGGCCAAGACAGAGCTGGGCAAATACTGCGGCAAGTACGTTCTCAGCGAACTGCTGGTCTGCGGCGAGTGCGGCAGCCCCTACCGCCGGGTGGTGTGGAGCCGGCCCGAGGGCAAGCGGATCGTCTGGCGGTGCATCAACCGCCTGGAGCATGGGAAAAAGGTCTGCAAGAAGTCCCCCACCTGGAATGAGACGGACATCCAAGCCGCTGTGACCGCCGCCATGAACGAGCTGTTCCACACCCAGACCGCAAAGGAGGCGCTGGAGGCAAGCATCACCGCCGCCCTCGCCGGGGAGGATGGGGAGCTGTCCCTGCCGACGCTGGAGGCGCAGATCCGCAGCCTTACAGAGCGTCAGCTGGAGCTGTTCCAGCTGGCCGTCAGCGCCGGGCCCGACTGCCTGGAATATGACGAGGAGATCCAGCGGGTGAATATAGCGAAGACTTCCCTGATGGCGAAGAAAGCGGAACTGGAGCGTGAGGGCCGCACCGCCGCCGCGTTCGACCGGAGGATGGAGGACATCGCCAACGAGCTGGCGCAGACGGCTGGGACCATCACAGAGTTTGACGAGGTCACCGTCCGCCAGCTGGTCAGCAACATCAAGGTAGTCAGCAAGGATACCCTGCTCATCTGCTTCAAGGATGGGACGGAGATCACGCAGACGATATAGGGAGGGAGACTGCATGATCTATATTACCGGCGACACCCATGGCGGCTTCCAACGGTTTAACACCAAAAATTTCCCACAGCAAAAGCAGATGGGCCGCAGCTACTATGCGGTCGTCACAGGCGATTTCGGGGGCGTGTGGGACGATTCACCCAGGGAGGCGTACTGGCTTAACTGGCTGGAGGAAAAGCCGTTTACCACCCTCTTTGTGGACGGAAACCACGAAAATTTCGATAGGCTCAGTGAACTTCCCGTCCACCAGTGGCAGGGTGGGAAAGTCCACTATGTCCGGCCCCACGTCCTCCACCTGATGCGTGGGCAGGTATTCGAGATCGACGGAATGTCCTTCTTCACCATGGGCGGCGCTGCCTCCCACGATATCCAGGACGGCATCCTCGATCCAGCGTCCCCCAGCTTCGAGCAGGAATACTGGTTCAAGCGCCGGACGCGGCAGATATTCCGGGTGAAGGGAGTCTCCTGGTGGCCCGAGGAACTGCCCTCAGAGGAGGAATACGAGGAGGCCGTCAGGAACCTGGAGAGGGTCAACTGGCGAGTGAACTGCATCCTGACCCACTGCGCCCCCACCAGCATCCAGCAGAAGCTGGATCAAAGCTACACCCCGGACCGGCTGACGGACTTCCTCCAGATGGTCAAGCGGCGGTGCCAATTCGATTGCTGGTTCCTGGGCCACTACCACCAAAACTGTGTGGTGGATGACCGCTTCATCATCCAGTGGGAGCAGATGGTGGAGCTGCAATGGGAGTGACGACGGCACGACCCGATACCGCTAAGGCGCAAGCCCTCGGGGGACCGAGGGCTTGCGCGTTGGCGATTTCAAACCACAGAGAATAAAAAACAGGCGCACCCGCGCTGGAAAGGAGAAGCCAGAATGAACGTCAGAAAACCTGTTGACTACAGCGCCATGTTCGTGGCGCTGGATACGTTGATGACGGCAGACCTGCCCCAGATGGAACTGTACTGTGAGATTGGCCGGCTGGTCAGCGACAGGCCAGAGAAAGGCGCCGCTGTTGCTGCGGCGGAGTATTTGTGCGCTGCATACCCTGACACCTCCGGCTTCTCCCCCCGGAACCTGCGCCGGATGCGGGAGTTCTATCGTACCTATGAGAGCGCACCGGAAGTGCTGGCTGAGGCCATGACCATCGGCTGGACTCAAAATGTGGTCATCCTGGAGGCGGAACTGACTCCCCAGGAGCGGGCATGGTATATCAAAGCGGCTGGGCAGTTCGGCTGGTCGAAGCTGGAACTGGCCGGGAATATCCGTGAGCGTACCCACGAAAGCCTGGCCCTCGACAATACGGCTGATCCATGTTATAGTAACGGCAGCGGAGGCGATGGGGATGGCGAAGAAAAAACTTCCGGGGCATTTCTGCAAGGTCTGCGGGATGCGGAAGTCCAACGAGAGCTTCAGCGGCAGAGGCCATGCTGCGCATATCTGCAAAGCCTGTTCCCGTCTCTCACCGGCGCGGCAGGCGGAGGAGATGACGCTCCGCCGTTTGGAAAATCTACCGTTGCGCCGTCTGAGCGAGAGCGAGATGACGTGGCTGAAAAATCGAACCCACGACCACCGGCCAGAGGTGAAGTCCCTGGCCTGTATGGTCTATGCGCAGCGATTTCCCCGCCAGGCGCGAAACCAGAAAAAGCAGGAGTTGTCCATCCAAACGCTGAAGCTGAACATCGATGGCGAGATCTGCGATCCCTATGGCGACCTGATGTACGTCAAAGAAAGCTATCAGGTCAGCCAGACACCGCCAGCCATTGTCCGCATCCAGCAGGATGGCGCATCTCAGACAGTATCGCCGCCGCCCAAAATCCTGGCAAAGCTCCTGAAGTGGACGGTACACACACTGGAGATTTTCTGGTGGGGAGAGGATTATTGCGGCCCTGCCGATGTCGATCCGGAGGATGCGGAATCCCCGCTGTGGAACGTCCATGTGGAATACTCCAATGGAGAGATTCAGGATATGGGATCGACGGACGATGTGCCTGACCCTGTTCTGGAACTTTTATCTGCTCTTGTTGAACTCTTTGAGTAGACACAGCGCCTTCACTATGTTATAATTACAGCAAAGGCTTACCCGTGGAGGACAAACAGATGGACAAAGATACAGTCAAGGATCTGACTCTGATGCTGATGTATCTCACCTCCTGGGAAGAGCGCCTCGTTCCAGATCTCCACGAAAAGCATGACCGTCCTGGGTTTCGTCTTCAAATCCGCCGGACCTGGAAAGGGTATGATTTCGGTATTTTGAATGAACTGACGGATGAGGGGCTGGTCAATGCCGGGAACCGAAGCAAGTCCGCCTCTTTCACTGATGAGGGCATGGCAAAGGCC
>NZ_CAJMXG010000192.1:0-5731 GCF_905219725.1 Oscillibacter sp. CU971 | reverse complement strand
GGGTCCGGCACGGTATTGGGCGTCTCCGGGTCAGGAGGCGCCGGGGTGCCGCCGTCCGGCGGGCTGACGGGCGTTGTTCCCCCAGGCTGGGCGGACCCATTGGAATCCGTGGTTCCGCCGCCGTTTTCGCCGGAGCCGATCGCCGTGTCCGGCGGGCCGGTGACCAGGGGCTCCCCGGTCTCCGGGTCAATGGGAACGATGGGTTCGCCGGTCTCCGGGTCCACGGTGATGGGCAGGCCCGTCTCCGGGTCGATGGGATAGCCGTTTTCGTCCACGGCAGGCTCCTCTTCCTCCGGCTCATCCTTGGGGGGCGGCAGGGCCGCTTTCTTGTCCTCCACATAACCTGTGGAGGAGCTGACGGACCCGTCTGCGTTGACGGACATGATGTCCAGGTCCTTCATGGTGAAAACCTCGGTGAAGGGGCTGAGCTCGTTGTTCACCAGATCCAGCAGCTCCTTGGCGTTGGGCACCACATAGGACTGCATATTCCCCACGCTCCGGCTGTAAGCGTACTTGGCCCGGTTGGGCATGGTGACAAAGTTCACATCCTCCGTCTTCAGCCCTCCCATCACCGCCTGCTGGCCGAACCAGAGGATGTTTTGGAAGCTCATGTCCGTTTCCACGTTCTTGTTGAACGCCTCAATGAGGGGGCCCACCTTGGTCATGTTCTTGGGCCGCAGGAGCTGATCCACCATGGCCTTCAAGAATGCCTGCTGGGTTTTGATGCGGCCCAGGTCGCCGTCCGGGTAGCCCCTTGTGACGCCGTTTTTCCGGTTGTCGTGGCGGTAGCGGAGAACCTGCATGGCGTCGTCCCCGCTGAGAAGGCGGTAGCCCGCCGTCTGGTGGATATGGAGGTCCTGATAGGGGTCGTCGTAGTTCATGTCCTGGGGCACGTCGAAGTACACGCCGCCGATGGCGTCCACGATCTCCCCCACGGCGTCCCATTCCACCACCACCTGGAAGTCCGGCTCGAAGCCCACCAGCTGGGAAATCTCCTTGTAGAGGTGCTGGATGCCCCGCTCGCCGCCGCCGTAGTAATTATAGACGGAGTTGATCCGCTTGATGTCCCAGGGGACGTTCACCATGGTATCCCNGGGGATGGACATGACGGTGGCCTTTTGGTTCGTCACGTCGTAGCTGGCCAGCAGCATGGTGTCCGTGTTTCCGCCGCCGCCGGTATCCCGGCCCAGGACCAGGACGGTCCAGTAATCCTTGCTCTTCCGCTCTCCATCGCCGCCACGGGGCCGGAGGCCCTCGCCGTAGTCAATAGGCTCCGGCCCGTCGGGCTTGCCGTCCCCATCCTTGTCCACGGTATTTTGAGGGTCGTTCCAGACGGGCAGCTCCGGCCGGACGAAGAGGCTCCGCAGGGCCAGCGTCACCGCCAAAGCGATGGCCAAAACCACCACCACCACAATCAAAATGATCTGCTGGCGGGTCAGCTTCCCCTTCCGGGGGGACTTTGGCTTCTTCCCGCTGGGCGCCAGCCGCTTTCCAATATCGCTCATGTTATTCTCTCTGTCCTTTCAGTGCGTCCCTGGCCTCCAGGGTCTTGGGATGGATGGGGGCGTTCCGGCCCTCCATCTCCCCGATGGTCATTTCCAGGCCCAGCAGCAGACCCGCGTCCAAATCCTCGTAACAGGCCCGCCGCAGTTCCTCCACGCCGGGAAAGTCCCGGTTGGGCTCAATGTAGTCCGCCAAATAGATGACTTTTTCCAGCAGCGTCATGTTCCCCCGGCCGGTGGTGTGCCAGCGGATGGCGTTGGTAATTTCCCCGTCCGTGCCGAAGACCGCTTCCGCCACGCCCGCCCCGGTTTTGGCGTGGAGGAGCTTGATTTCCCGCCGCTCCATCTCGTCCAGGGGGACCTGAAAGCGCTCCGCCAAGGCCAGCTGCTCCGGGAGGTTCAGCTTCTTGGTGCAGTCGTGGAGCAGGGCGGCCCTCCGGGCCTTGTCCGCGTCCGCCCCCCAGCGCTCCGCCAGGCGGACGGCCTCCTGCTCCGTGCCCAGCACATGGGGAATGCGCCGGTGGTTCAAGCAGCTCAACGCCACGGGCCGGAGCTGTTCCAGAGGCAAATTTTTCAAGTCCGCCGCCGTGCCGTAGAGCTTCTCCCGAAGGATATAGCCGTACACCGCCGGGGCCAGGAGCCCTCCGCCCTCTCCCCCTGCCAGCCGCTCCCGCAGCTCCGTGGAGCTGACGTCCACCACGCCGGGGATGCTGAGGGTGAAGATCCGGGCCTGGGGATGCCTCCGGCAGAGGAAGTCCCGCTGAACAGAAAACAGCTCCTCCGTGTCCGCCTCCGTCCGCCCGAAGGCGGCGATTCCCGCCGAGGCGAGAATACGCTCCGGCTCATGCCAGGTATGGAAGGTCAAAAACATGTCCGTCCCCATCAGCAGCCACAGCTCGTCCTCCGGGTAGTTCTCTTTCAAGCAGGCCAGGGTGTCGGCGGTATAGCTGCTTCCCTCCCGCCGGATCTCCAGATCCAGGACCTCCGCCTTGTCCCCCAGGCCGGTCTGCTCCATGGCCAGGCGGGTCATTTCCAGCCGCTGCTCCGGCGTGGGACTGCCGGGGGGCAGGATTTTATGCGGCGGGTGGCCCGTGGGAATTATCAAGAGTTTATCCAGTTTCAAAAGCCCGGATACCGCCCGGGCGGCGGTAATATGTCCCAGATNCGGCGGGTTGAAGGCCCCGCCGTATACGCCGATCTTCAAAATGGAAGCCTCCTCCCAAACCGGTTCACGGTTTCTTCTTCCGCTCTTTTACCAATTGGATGCGCTTCTCCTTGGGTTTGGAGTGGGTCTCCCGGTACAGGACGAACTTGGTGCCGATGACCTGGACCACCTCGCTGCGGGTGGCCTTNGCCAGCTCCTCCGCNGCCGTCCGGGCGTCGTATTCNAGGTTGTTCTCCAGCACCTTCCCTTTGATGAGCTCCCGGGCCTCCAGGGCGCCGTCCGCCTGTTTGACGAGGTTTTCNCCGATGCCGTCCTTGCCGATTTGCAAAATGGTGTCGATGCCGTTTGCCAGGCCCCGCAGTTGGGCCCGCTGTTTGCTTGTCAAATNCAATGCTCAATCTCCTTTCAAAAGTCCGATCACGGCCAGAAGAAGCCCGCCGGCGCCGCAGCCAACGGCAATGAAGTTGTTGAGCGAAAGCGAAATGCCCAGCAGACTCAGCGCGATCCCCAGAAGCATGGTCTTAACGCCGTTCATGCTCCCGCTTCTCCCTTGCTCAAATACGNCCTCAGCTTCTCCGTGAAGGCCGCCAGGGCCTTTCCACGGTGGGAAATTTTGCTCTTCTCCTCCGGGCCGATCTGGCCGAAGGTCTTCCCCTTCTCGGGAATCAGAAACACCGGGTCATAGCCGAAGCCGCCCTCCCCCAGGGGGGCGAAGGCAATGGCCCCGTCACAGCGGCCCTCCGCTTCCAGGGTGTCCCCATTGGGAAACGCACAGGCCACGGCACAGGTAAAATGGGCCGCCCGGGTGGTCTGGCCCCGGAGGTTCTGAAGCAGCAGGCGCCGCCGCCCCGCGTCGTCCAGGCCCTCCCCGCCGTAGCGGGCGGAGTAGACCCCGGGGCCGCCGTTCAGCGCGTTCACGCAGAGGCCGGAATCGTCGGCAATGGCGGGCAGGCCCGCCGCGGCGCAAACCGCTTTCGCTTTCAGCATGGCGTTTTCGGCAAAGGTGGTCCCGGTCTCCTCCACGTCCACCTCCACCCCGGCCTCGGCGGGGCTGACGACCTCCACGCCCAAGCCGGACAAAATTGCCTTCATCTCCGCCAGCTTCCCGGGGTTGTGGGTGGCCAGCACAAATTTTTCCGCCATCAGAATTTCCCTCCCAGCGCTTCTTTCTGCTTGGCAAGCAGTTCCTTGCAGCCCTTGGTACACAGGCGCACCAGCTCCTGCTGCTCCGTGGGGCTGAAGGCCCGGCCCTCGCCGGTGCCCNGAATTTCAATGAGCTCTCCCAGCTCGTTCATCACGCAGTTCAAGTCCACCTGGGCCCGGCTGTCCTCGCTGTAGCGCAGGTCCAGCAGGGCCGTGTCGTACACAATCCCGGCAGACACGCCGGTGACGTAATGCCGGATGGGGCTGGCGCCCAGATCGCCGTTTTCCACCAGCCTCCGGCAGGCCAGCGCCAGGGCCACAAAGCCCCCGGTGACGGAGGCCGTCCGGGTCCCGCCGTCCCCCTGGAGCACGTCGCAGTCAATGGTAATGGTCCGTTCCCCCAGCTTCCTCATATCCACGGCGGAGCGGAGGGACCGGCCCACCAGGCGCTGAATCTCCGCGCTCCGGGGGGATAATTTCAGCTTGGCGACATCCCGGCGGCTCCGCTCCCGGTTGGCCCGGGGCAGCATGGAATATTCGGCGGTGACCCAGCCCTCCCCGTAGGGGACGTGGGGCGGGGTCTTCTCCTCCACGCTGGCGCAGCAGAGGACCATGGTGTCCCCGCACCGGATGAGGCAGCTGCCCTCGGCGAATTTGATAAAATCGGTCGTAATGGTCACAGGCCGCAGCTCGCCCGCGGCCCGGCCGTCCTCTCTGGTCAAGTCAATTCCTCCTCCAATTATATACCCCTCCAGGGGTCCAGGGGCGCTCCCCTGGTTTTCCGCCCTTGACGGAAAATAAATTTAAATCATTTTCCTGACGGCATGCGCGTCAGGAAAATACCCCGGCCCCAGCCGCCTTGGGCGGCGGCTCCAGTCCGCAGACTGGAGGGGGGGAATCTAAAGGGGGGACGAAGTCCCCTCTTTATCTAAATGATCGCCTCGGCGTACTCCTCGGAATCGAAGGGCCGGAGATCGTCGATACCCTCGCCCACTCCGGCGAACTTCACAGGCACGCCCAGCTCCTGGGCAATGGCCACGGCGATGCCGCCCTTGGCGGTGCCGTCCAGCTTGGTAAGGATGATGCCCGTCAGCCCCGCCGCCTCCTTGAAGGTCTTGGCCTGAATCAAACCGTTCTGGCCCGTGGTGGCGTCCAGCACCAGCAAAGTCTCCCGGGCCGCGCCGGGGCACTCCCGGTCGATGATCTTGGAGAGTTTGGCAAGCTCCGCCATGAGATTGGCCTTATTGTGGAGCCGCCCCGCCGTGTCGCAGAGCACCACGTCCACCCCCCGGGCCTTGGCGGCCTGAAGGGCGTCGAAGAGCACCGCGCCGGGGTCCGCCCCCTCGTGCTGGCGGATCAGGTCCGCCTTGGCCCGCTCCGACCAGATTTCCAATTGGTCCGCCGCCGCCGCCCGGAAGGTGTCCGCCGCGCAGAGAAGGCACTTCTTCCCGCCGTAGCGCAGGAGGTTCGCCATCTTGCCGATGGAGGTGGTTTTCCCCACGCCGTTGACCCCGATGAAGAGGAAGACGCAGGGGGAGGTGGAGACGTTCACCTCCGTGGTGCCCACATTCAGCGTGTCCACAATGATCGCCCGCAGGGCGGCGCGGACCTCCTCCTGGCTGACGAGTTTTTCCCTGCGGACCTTCTCCCGGAGCTTCTCCACAGTCTCCACGGCGATTTCCATGCCGAAGTCGGAGAGGATTAAGGTTTCCTCCAGCTCCTCGAAGAAGGCCTCGTCGGCCTCGGTGTAGGTGGTGAACAGGTTGGTGGTGATCTTTTTCAGCTTGTCAAAGAAACCCATAGGCGCCTCCTGGTGGTTTTCAGCCATGAAGATGGCTGGTTCTTTGCACCCCCCATTTTCTCTTTTCCTTCCAGAAGGAAAAGAGAAAACGGGCCGTGCACGGTCCAAAAGAGAAAAGGA
>NZ_CAJMXG010000191.1:0-5736 GCF_905219725.1 Oscillibacter sp. CU971 | reverse complement strand
TTGCGACACATCCGGGGGTGTAAGGGTTTCGACGGGGGTATGGAGGCGGGACCAGCGGGCGGCGGCGCCTGACCGCCATAAAACGGGCAAAATATAAATCAAATAACAACAACACTGTTGCTGTTGCTGCCTAACTAAAGGCAGCCGTCCGACCCGGAAGGACCGCGAGCCGGGAAGGGCGTCGTTTAGCGGTAAATGTGCGTACAGTAAGCTTTGCCTGTGCCACACATCATGAAGCTCACCTGAATTGACGGCGTGACGATGTGCCGTCTCCGAGGGGAACAGGAGGGGTAAGGCCCTCCGCAATCACCGTCTGCGCCCGGAGAAAGTCCCGTTAAAGTGCTTTCGGACGCGGGTTCAACTCCCGCCACCTCCACCAAAAGTGCGCCAGACGAACCCAGGAGCCGGTCATCTATGTGGCCGGGAGCCTGTTCGTGCTGGTGTGTCCGCTGGCTATTGCCTCGGACAAATGAGAAAGGCCGCTGCTCTGGAATAATCCAGGGTAGCGGCCTTTTTCATGCCTGCGCCGTCACAATTTCCGAGATAAAATCACGGTATTTGTGTTTTCCTGACAANCTCATGTAAAAATACGAAAATACGGTTATATTCTACCGTAAAGGAGAACACGGCTATGATTAGGATTTTACTGTCCACCGAGCTTGGCAAGCGCAGGTGGTCGCAAGCGGACTTAGCCCGAATGACAGGGATAAGGGCCTCCACGATAGGCGACTACTACAATGAGCTGACAGACCGCATCAACCTCCGGCACTTCGAGCTGATATGCAAGGCGCTGGATTGCGATCTGACAGATATCCTTGTCTACCATCCAGACGAGGACACCCCCGTGAAGTCGCGCAGTGGTGCTCCCCTACATGAGCAGCCGCCCAAGGAATAAGCCATGCTCCAAAGACCCGGACGATTATTCGTCCGGGTCTTTTTCTATCTTCACCACATCCGCGATGGAACAGTCCAGCGCCAAACAGATTCGCTCGATGACCTCCAGAGCGACATACTGATTCTTGTTGAGCTTGTTGAGGGTCGAATTGCTCATTCCGACCATTTTCACAAGCTCCATTTTCTTCACGCCCCTTTCAATAAGGGTATGTTGCAGCGGCTTGTATGAAATCATGGTGCCACCTCCTTGAGAATACCATACCACAACATTGTCGATTTGTCAAAAACTTTTTTACGAAAAATCGAAAATAACTGTTGACAAAGCGACAGCCTTGTGGTATCGTATGCTCACAACAACACGACACTACTTAACGCGNACACGACAAAAATGTGGGAGGTCACAAAGATGTACGACATGATGAAGAAGCAGAACTTCGGTGTGGAGATTGAGCTGACGGGTATCACCCGCGAGCAGGCCGCTAACGTCATCGCCACTTACTTCGGTACCCAGGCCCGCTACCTCGGCACCTACTACAANACCTATGGTGCCACCGACCGGAAGGGCCGCACCTNGAAAGCCATGTCTGATGGCAGCATCNTCACCGAGCGCAAGTCCGCCAGCCACGGTCGGGTTTCCGCTGGTACCGCATNTTCCTGCGAGGTCGTGACCCCCGTNCTTCAGTACGAGGATATGGATGACCTGCAGAACATCATCCGCGCTCTCCGCGAGGCCGGGGCTATCGCCAACAGTTCCTGCGGCATCCACGTCCATGTGGACGGCAAGAACCATACCCCCGCCAGCCTGACCCGCCTGATGAACTTCGCCATTGGCCGCCAGGATTTGTTCTATGAGGCTCTGGAAATTGGTGACCGCGCCAACCNCTGGTGCAAGAAGATGAACTCCACTTTGCTGAAAGCCATGCAGAGTGACAGCGAAAAGACCAAGAGCAGTATCGAGCGCATCTGGTACAGCGCCGCCAACGATGGCTACACCGGCGGCATCAACCACGAGCACTACAACACCAGCCGCTACCACGGTGTTAATCTCCACGCTTTCTTCACCAAGGGGACGGTCGAGTTCCGGCTGTTCAACGGCACCACCCACGCCGGTAAGATTAAGGCCTACGTCCAGTTCTGCTTGGCCATGAGCGCCTGGGCCATTGACTGCCAGGACACCCGGCTCTACTTCAAGGGCTGTGCGGGCTACACCGCAGAGCAGAAGGCCACGCTGATGACCAACGTCCTGGTGAAGCGCCTGGGCCTGGGCGGTGCGGAGTTCAAGACCTGCCGCCACCACCTGACCGCTCCCTTTCGCCCCCAGGCCCAGGCAGAGGCCGAGGTGGCTTAACAACAAACCGGCTGACCTACCGGCCATACGGGGAGAACGGAGGAACCTATGAAACGGAAATACTACATCGCCTATGGGAGCAACCTGGACGTTGACCAGATGCTCCACCGCTGCCCGGATGCGCTCACTATTGGCCGCTCCACCATCGACGGTTACAAGCTGGTGTTCCGGGGGAACAGCCGCTCGGGCGTTGCCAACATTGAGCCTTGCGACGGAGCCAGCGTCCCCGTTGGTATCTGGTCCATCAGCCCCTCGGACGAAGACGCCCTGGACTGGTATGAGGGCTTCCCTCGGCTGTACGTCAAGCAAATATTCACGCTGCAAGTACGAGGGAAGAAGGTAAAGGGGATGGCTTACATCATGACCCCCGGCCACGCGATCACCCCGCCGGCGAAGCAGTATCTCAACACCATCATGGAGGGATACAAAGATTTTGGATTTGACCCCGCGCCGCTGCTGGCAGCTGCGGCCGAGGCCAGGAAAGGAGAATGAACATGGACTACGAGCAGTTTTCCCAGGACGTGACCGCCACCGCCGCGGCAAAGCGGGCCGTGGACGAGTTCGCCAAGAAACAGGTGGATGGGTTGCATATCTGCCCCCGCTGCGGGCGTCTGACCGTCAAGGCGCGGTTGACTACCAACGCCCTGAGCCGCCACGCTGACGTCTACATCTGCGACGCCTGCGGCAACGACGAGGCGGTTCGGGAGATGAAAGGGGATCCCCTTCCGCTCAAGGACTGGGCGATTGCTAAGATTCCCCGGTANGCAAAAAGGGGCAGTGGTCCCCGGCCAAGNATAACCACTGCCCCGCCTCACCACAGAGGCGCCGGGAGAACCCGGCTCCTCCAGCATACCAGAACAGATAGAAAAATTCAAGGAGGAACGCAAAAATGATGTTGTCCGAATTTGTGGAGCGCACCGGTTTCGAGCCGATGCCCGCCGAGTACGCCAAAATCGAAGAGGCTTATTGCGGCTTCAACGGTGATAAAGACGCTTTCTGCAAGGCTTTTGTCGCTGGCGATGGGGAGAAGAAAATCTATCAGGCCCGGGCCGCCGTGATTGACCGGCTGAATGGCAAAATCCTGGAGCTGGACAAGACCATCCAGCGGAGCGGCGCAGAGCACGAGCGCCAGCTGTCCGCTCTCCAGGCCGAACTTGACAAGGAGCTGGAATGGAAGCCTTACGAGTTCACACAGAACATTCCCCAGGTCGAATATGCGGAGCTGGCCAAGTGCGTTGTTAGTGGGTCTGCCCGCTACATGACCGATGATGAGGCCCTGGATTGGGTTTGCCGGGAGTTCGGCTTTGACCACAGCCAAGTCACGATTTTGCACGAAATCGACGAGCAGGAAATCAACCGTCACAACCTCTGCCGCGCCAGCGGCCGGAAGATTGACCGCCGACCGGTCTACTGCGCTACGGACTATCACTACATCCGCTTCAACGCGGGGTGCGGCGCGTGGCAGTGGGAGGTCTGGAACGGCCAGATTCGCCCCTTCTACGATTAAACCTACACAACCCATCCCGGAGATCATAAGAACAGAAAGGAAGGAACATAGACACATGAGAAGAAACAGCGAAACCATAAAAAGCANCGAGNATTTGCTTGCAGAGTTNGAGAATGTTATCGTTGAGTATGTGAAAGCCAGCAATAATATGAGCAGGAAATCCGAAGCTAAATTNAGCCGGGATGCGGAGCGGCTTAGAGTCGAGATACTTCGTCGCTTAGGATCAAAANAATAGCCGAAACGGGCCGCTGGCCCGTCGCCGGGAACCGTCCTACCCGGCCTGATGATGGCAGGGCAGAAAGGGAAACGATATGAAAGAGCAGCTTTTGACTTTGATTGACAGTCACAACGCCGTTGTGAAAGCTTTGGAGGATAGCCAGCTCCCGGTTCCGGAGGGCAAAATGTTCTCGGCCATGACCATCTGGCACAAACTGGCATGTGAGGGGCAGGACATTACCATCCTGGCACGAAAGAACGGTATCGACGCGAAATGCGATATGCAGGCGGGCCGAATCACTGTCTACGGCGATTTAGTTGTTGAGTAAATCAAGGGAGGTTTTACAATGCGAGCGTGGGACATCAGAACAGCGGAGCAATGCGGAATCCTGGAGCGGTGCCAGGCTTTTGAAAAAGAACTGCTCCAAATCAAGGACATCGTGCCGGACAAATCCGATGACGGCATCCCGTTCGATTTGAGCGGGTTCCTCAGCAACATCTTCCAGGTCATCATTGTCCCCCAGTATGACATTGGGGCCGACAGGGATGACTACTGGGAGGCGCGGAAGCAGTTGAAAGAAAACGTGGTTGCTTTGGCTGAAAAGTACGACCTGCACCCATCCGGGGACAGAATAGAGGATCAGGGCCGACACTTCTATTTCGTGTTCCGCTGCGGGCAGACATGGAGGGAACAGCATGAGTAAATGGCGAAGGCTCGACATGGCCAGCAAGACCGGCCACCCGCCGGCTGATATGCTGGTGGCTCTGTACCTGAATCCGACCAATGGGCGGTCAACGTGCTACCGGCGCATCGAGCACGACATCGGGAGCTTCAAACCTGACAGTCGGGATAACAGCCGCAAGCTGTGGTGGCATGGGACGCACAGCACCCAAGACCCCACCCGCATGAAGAAACACTACACGATTTGGTGGTGTCCTGTCCATGAGTTTGACGGTATGTGATGGACGTGCAGCGGGAAAGCCCTCTCCCGGCCCCATACGTCCGTTGCAACACCCGGTTAGGCCCTCTGGAGGGTAGACGCACACCCACGACAAAGAAACCGCCTGACGGCCCTCTACGGCGGCCAAGGTCCAGAAATAAAAAACAGCCCCCTCACAGGAAAGAATCCTGCGAGGGGGCTGTCTGCCTGCGCTTATACGGAGCCGCCCAAGGCACGGAGCAGCTCGCCAAGGCTGGGATAGCTGTTNTAGTTCGCCAGCCAGTAGTNCGGGGTGTCGATAACACCGGCGGACACAAGGGCGGCCACGCCAGCCTCCGGGGTAGCGGAGCGGGTACCGGCCTTGGTGATTTTCTCGGCCGCTTTGGTCAGCAAAATGTCCAGGTACTTCACCTTGCCGCCGGTCATGGTCTGCTTCCAATAGTCGGGAGAATTGATAACACCCAGCTTTGCCAGTTTGTCGACCGCAGCCAGGGCCGGGGGCTGGATATCCTTTTCGTTCACCCACCCATAGACGGTGGAACCGCCGCCCTTGACGTAGATCAGCTGATACGGGTGTTTCCCGTTGTAAATCTGCGTCACCTTGGCCTGACCGGGCTTGCAGGTGGCGGGCTTCGAGGTGTTGGCACTGAAATAATGCTCGGTGCCGGTGAAGTTCACGATGTCACCGACTTTCAGCCCGAGGGACGGCGCGGAGCCAGTGGCGGGAGTGTCGCTGGAGGCGGCTGGGGGACAAGAAAAAGGACATAGAAAAGGTCAGCGAGCGGAGGCATAGCAGGCGGAAATGCGGTTACCCGTGATTTTTGGCCTTG
>NZ_CAJMXG010000190.1:0-5787 GCF_905219725.1 Oscillibacter sp. CU971 | reverse complement strand
CCCTAAAGAAATATATCCTCTGCTGCAAGGCCCACGGCCAGCGGGTGTGTGTCGCCAGCGACGCACACTTCCATACCATGGTGGGTAGCGTCGAACCCCTGATGGCCCTTCTGGAAGAGCTGGAGTTCCCCCAGGAGCTTATCGTCAATCTGACGAAAGAACGCTTCGACAATTATCTGAAAGAGCGAAACCGCCGCATTTGCGGAATCGCTGATTGACAAAGCATATAAGAACGTATAGAATGATAATCAATAATCGATTATATGTGAATGCATAGAAGGAGGATTGCCATGGGAGGGGATCGCTTAACGGAGAAGGCAACCTTGCGCAAGGAGATCCGGGATTACATCCAGCAGCAGATCGCCACCGGACGCTTCAAACCTGGCGACCGCATCGTGGAGACCCAGATGGCCAAGGAGCTGGGCGTTTCTCAGGCCCCAGTGCGGGAGGCGATTTTGGAGCTGGCCGCCATGGGCCTTCTGGAGGAGCGGCCCTACTCCGGTTCCTTCGTTCGGAAGCTGACGGCGGAGGACATCGAGGACATCTACAACACCCGCGCCTTCCTGGACGAGTACGCCGCCAGGCGGGCCGCGCAGAGGGTTACCCCGGAACAGCTGCGGGAAATGGAGACGCTTTTGCGGGAGATGGATGCGGCGGAAAGCCCTCATGACTTTGCGGAAAAGGACATTGCTTTCCACAGTATGGTGGTGGATGCCGCCGGGAGCCCTGCCTTGAAAAAGGTTTGGGAGAGTCTGCGGTTGGTGGAGTGGACGAGTCTGTCTGTGGNGGTGACCCGGAATACCCTGCCGGAGCTTGCAAAGCAGCACTGGCAGATTTTCCGGCTGCTGGAGCGGCACGCCGACCACACTGCCGGAGCCTATATGTTCCTGCACATCAAGAATTTTGGAGACGAGCTGAAGCAGTATTACCAGGAGATGGATGGAAACATCCTGCCCCTGCNCAGGAGCGTTTTGTAAAAGGAGAGGACGATATGGCAGATCAAAAAAGCCTCCGGCCCTGTGAGAAGTTCCAGAGGGAGGGCCAGGAATGGGACCGCCTGGTGGTCCTGCGGAAGGACACCACCGGGCAGGAGACCGTCATCGGACGCACGCAGCTCCGCAAGGACGCGGTGGAAAAGGTCACCGGGAGTGCCCGGTATGGCGCGGACGTGAACTTCCCCGGCCAACTCTACGGCGCCCTGGCCCGCAGTCCCCATCCCCACGCACGGATTAAGGCGGTCTGCGTGGAGAGGGCCAAGGCGGTCCCCGGCGTTCGGGCGGTGATCACCGGGGCGGACTACCCGGTGCCCTACGGGCAGTTCATCGCCGACCAGCCCATCATCGCCTTGGACAAGGTTCGCTACCAGGGAGAGCCCGTGGCCGCCGTGGCGGCGGAGACCGAGGAGGCCGCCCGGAAAGCCGCCGCCCTGGTGGATGTGGAGTATGAACCGCTGCCGGTAGTAAACACCATCGAGGAGTCCATGAAAAACGAGACCTTGATTCACGAGGACTGGAGCCAGTACGATTGCAGCAGCGTCTGCTTCCCTGTCCAGGGCACCAACATCGGCGACCAGTTCCACCTGAAAAAGGGGGATGTGGAGAAAGGTTTTGCCGAGGCGGATTTGGTGGTGGAATCCAGCTTCCGCTGCGGCCAGCTTCAGCACACCTTGATTGAGACCCACACCGCCACGGCGATTGCGAATCCCTATACCCAGGATATNCNGGTCTGGACTCCCAATCAGTCCCCCTTCGGTATCCGAGGGCTGATGGCGAAGATCTTCGGCGTCCCGGCGGAGAAGGTCCGGCTGACCATGACCCATATCGGCGGGGCCTTCGGCGGAAAGTACGAGGCTAAGTGCGAGCCTATTGCCATCGCCCTGTCCCTCAAGTCCGGGGGGCGTCCGGTAAAGCTGACCTATGACCGGCACGAGGAGTTTGAGGCCACCGTCTGCCGCTCCACAGTGCAGTATTACATTAAGACCGGAGTGAAGCGGGACGGCACTATCACCGCCCAGCAGGTCACGGGATACTGGGACGCCGGAGCCTATGTCACTACGAATCCCCGGGTGGACTACAACGCCGGCTTCGCCGCCCACGGGCCCTATAAAATTCCCAACGCCCAGGTGGACACCTATGTGTATATGACCAACCGGACCCTGGGCACCGCCTACCGGGGCTTCGGCGTGACGGAGGCGGCCACCCTCCACGAGCACCAGATGGACATCGTGGCCCGGAAGCTGGGGATGGAGCCCCTGGCCTTCCGGCTCCACAACTGCCTCCACGACGGGGACGAGGGCATCACCGGAGAGATCATCTCCACCTGCGCCGTGGAGGAGTGTCTCCGGGCGGCGGCGAAGAACGTGGACTGGGACAAGCTGCCGGACCGCTGGACGGACGAGGAGGGAAATCTCTGCGGCAAGGGCATCGCCTGCTTCAACAAGNTGACGGGCACCCCCTCTACTACCTCCTGCGTTGTAAAGATGAACGAAAATGGCTCGGTGTACATCTGGTCCGCCAGCCGGGAGATGGGGCAGGGCGTCACGACGACCATGCCCCAGTTCGCGGCGGAGGCCCTGCATATGGACCTGGATAAAATCAGCGTTGCCCCGGTGGACACCACCATGACCCCCTATGATAAGACCACTACCTCCTCCCGCTCCACCTTCCACTCTGGCAACGCCATCCTGGAGGCCTGCGAGGACATCAAGCGGCAGCTCTGCCGTTTGGCTGCCCTCAAGTGGGGTTGTGAGGCCGGGAATGTGGTGTACACCGCCGAGGGGTACATTCAGGATTCCGAAAAACCGGAGCGGCGGATTCACATCAACGACGTGGGAAAGTCCGGCATCATGCACGAGCAGGACCCGGTGCTGGCCATCGGGCGCTATGGGACCTCGGATATCTTCGACCCGCCGCCGGTGGACGGGCGGCAGTCGAAGCGGCCCACGGTCATGTGGATGATCGGGGCCCAGGCCGCCGTGGTCAAAGTGAATCCCGTCACGGGGCGGGTGAAGGTGGTCAAAATGGGCGCGGCCCACGATATCGGCAAAGCCATCAATCCCACCGGGTGCCTCCAGCAGATCGAGGGGGCCATCGTCATGGGGCTGGGCCACGCGCTGATGGAAGAAATGATCTACGAGGACGGGAATCTGCGGAACGGGAACATGGTGGACTACAAGGTGCCCACATTTATGGACTCCGATGTGGAGACGAAAATCACCCTGGTGGAGAACGGGCACCCGGAGGGTCCCTTCGGTGTGAAGGGCATCGGCGAGCCGGGACTGGTCCCCACAGCAGCAGCCATCGCTGGGGCCGTTTGCCACGCCTGCAATACCGACTTTGATTCCATTCCCATCAAGCCGGAGCACATTTTGTTCCGAAAGGAGGTCGAGGACTAATGTTGCCGAATTTTGAGTATCATGCGCCGACAGACATTCTGGAGGCCTGCGCCTTGAAAGCCGCCGGGGCGAAGCCGGTGGCCGGAGGCACGGATGTCTACGTCAACATGCACGGCGGGAAGGAGAGAGCCGCCGAGGTCCTGGACCTCAAGGGCTTGAAAGAGCTCCAGGGCCAGCGGCTGACGCCGGAGGGCCTGGACCTGGGAGCCCTGACCACCCACCGGCATATCGAGGAGTGGGAGGCTGTCCGGGGCCGGTACTACGCCCTGTATCAGGGTTGTTCCCAGGTGGGCTCCGTGCAGATCCGCTATCGGGGAACGCTGGGAGGCAACATCATGAACGGCGCGCCGTCGGCGGACTCCGTGGGGCCTCTGCTGGTCCATGGGGCGGAGGCGGTGGCGCTGGGTCCGGCGGGGGAGCGGCGGGTTCCCCTGGAACGGTTTTATACCGGCTTCAAGAAATTTGACCTCCTGCCGGAGGAGCTGCTGGCCCGTATTTTCGTTCCCCTGCCGCCGGACAACGCCGGCAGCGCCTATTATAAATACACCCGCCGGAACGCCATGGACCTGGCCCTGATGGGCGTCAGCGCTTATGTGGAGCTCCGGGAGGGCCTTTTGGAGAACGTCCGGGTTGCTCTGACCACCGCGGGGCCCACGCCTATGCGGAGCCACGCCGCCGAAGCGTCGCTGGAGGGACGGGCGGTTTCGGATGAGGTCATTATTCGGGCGGCGGAGGCCGCCGCCGCCGAAGGGAAACCCCGGTCCAGCTGGCGCTCCAGCGCGGAGTTCCGGACCCGGCTGATTCACGACGTGACCATCCAAGTGCTCCACGGGGCCGTCCGGCGGGCAAGTCTGCCCCCGGAGAGGAAGGCGGAGGCTATTCCGCAGAGATTGTATCCGGGACAGATCGGAAGAGGAGGCAGGGTCGATGAAAACAGCTGATATCCATGTGACGGTGAACGGCATACTCTATGAGAAAAGTGTACCCTGCAATCAGACGCTTCTGCGGTTCCTGAGAGATGATCTGTTTCTCACCAGCGTCAAGGAGGGCTGCGACGAGGGCGAGTGCGGTGCCTGCACTGTGCTGCTGGACGGACATCCGGTGAACTCCTGCCTGGTACTGGCGGCCGAGCTGGACGGCAAGGAGGTCCTGACGGCGGAAGGCCTGGCGGAGGACGGACGGCTCCATCCCCTCCAGGAGGCGTTTATCGAGGCTGGAGCTGTCCAGTGCGGCTACTGCACGCCGGGGATGCTGATCAGCGGCATCGCCCTGCTGAACCTTTATCCCCATCCCACCCGTGAACAGATTCGGAAGGAGATGGAGGGCAACATCTGCCGGTGCACCGGTTACACCCGCATTGCCGACGCGGTGCTGCTGGCGGTGGAGAAGATGGACATCGCCCGGACGGAGGCCAGGGCGGCGGGTCTGCCGGAGCCGGAGTTCCGGGGGATCGACAGCCGGTTTTCGGAAAAATGGAACAGCCAGTATCAGAGTTGACGGAAAAGGGAGGTCGGGCGCCTCCCTTTTTTGTTGGTAAAAATGTTTGCATTTTTTTCGGAAGTATGGGAGAATAGGGAAAATGCAGACGGCGGGCGAAGGGTCCGCGAAAGGCGTGATGGAATGGGAGAGAGCGGCAGAAAGCGGCTGGCGGCGAAGGAGACCCTGCGGAGCAACATTAGGGACTATATCCAGCAGCAGATTGCGGAGGGCGTCTACCAACCGGGAGACCGGATTGTGGAGACCCGTTTGGCAAAAGAATTGAATGTCTCCCAGGCCCCGGTACGGGAGGCCATGCTGGAGCTGGCCACCATAGGGATGCTGGAGGAGCGGCCCTATTCCGGGACCTATGTGCGGAATTTTACTGCCGCAGAGATCGAGGACACCTTCGGGGCTCGGGCTTTCGTTGAGGAGTATGCCGCCAAGCGGGCGGCGAAGCGGGCCTCGGAGGAGCAGCTGGCGGAGATGCGGGCAGTGCTGGAACGGATGAACCCGGAGCAGGGGATTCAGGAGTTCGTCCAGCTGGACAAGGAATTTCACGGCCTGGTAATGGACGCCGCCGGAAGCTCCGCCCTGAAACGGGTGTGGAGCTTACTCCGCATGGCAGAGTGGACCTATCTGTGCGCGGCAATCACGGCTTTTTCGCTGGAGGATTTAATCGCCCAGCATTGGAAAATATTTCGATATTTAGAGGCCCGGGAAGACTCCAGTGCTGGGGCCTACATGTTCCTGCATATCAAGGGCTTTGGCGACGAGCTGGGCAGGTATTTCTCCAGCCA
Organism: Oscillibacter sp. CU971; assembly: GCF_905219725.1. Lineage (NCBI taxonomy): Bacteria > Bacillati > Bacillota > Clostridia > Eubacteriales > Oscillospiraceae > Oscillibacter > Oscillibacter sp. CU971. Next base: position 117 of record NZ_CAJMXG010000190.1, on the reverse strand, counting down.
TGAAATATGAGGAAACGGGTATGTCCAGATTTGGACATACCCGTCAGCCTGTCGAAAAGAGGCCTGTCTGTCTTCATTACCAGACAGGCCACAAAGTTAATGAGGGATAAAATGTAG
>NZ_CAJMXG010000189.1:0-5800 GCF_905219725.1 Oscillibacter sp. CU971 | reverse complement strand
GACGGAGGAGGAGGGGGCGGGGACCTCCGTCCAGCCGTCGCCGTTGATGTCCATGGGATAGAGGCCGTAGAAGGGGGCAATCTCCCCGGAGACCCCGGTGGCCTCGGAAAGGACGATGTTGGTCAGCTCCCCGTTCCGCAGGGCCAGGATGTCGGTGACCGCGCCGGATTGTTCCGTCACCCCGGTGACAAAGAGGGCCGGCGTGCCGCCCTTCAAGGTCCCGGTGGTCAGGCGGCCCTGCTGGCTCAGCTCCGCCATGGTGACGGAGATGCGGGCCGGGGACTGGGACGCCAGGGCCCCCTTCCGCCAGTCGTAGCAGTCGGCCACGCCGTCCCCCTCCTCGTCGGCGTGGAGGACCACCAGCTCCCGGAGGCCGTCGCCGTCCAGGTCGATGCTGGCGTAGCGGACATAGCTGACGCTGCGCAGCAGCTCCTGGGGCCCGGCGGCGTCCAGGGCGTAAACCGAGAGGGCCTGGAGCTCGGCGTTGACCCGCCAGCCCACGATGATCTCTGTCCGCCCGTCTCCGTCCAGGTCCGTGTAGACCACGCTGTAGACGGACGCGCCGCTGCCCTCGATGACGGCGGACTGCTCATAGCTGTCCTCCTTGGCAGAGAAGATATAGATTTTCAAGGGCTTTTCGTCCTCCGCCTTGCGGAAGAAGGCGACGGCCTCCTGCTGCCCGTCGCCGTCCAGGTCCGTCAGCTGCACGGGCTGGATGTTGGCCCCGGACGTGGGGGCGGCGTACTCGGCGCCGTCCTCCAAAATGGCGTTGAGCCGGGCGTTCAGCTCCGTGTACTTGCCGGGCAGCTCCGGCAGGGCGTAAAGCTCCTCGGGGTTGAACTCGAAGTTGAACCCGCCGCAGCCGCCCAGGGACAANGACAGCAGCAGCGCCGCCGCCANGNCCCGTATTTTTTTTGCCATTCCGCCGCCTCCCTTGCCGCTTGAAGCGGATTTGAAGTCCCTTGGCAGGGACCTGAAAACTCTAATATCCTATCATACCACGTTTTTCCCCGTTTGGGTAGTGTTTCTTAACTTGATTTTGCCCCNNATTTTNTCCCGTCCGGCCCGTATCTTACAAAATTGTAAGACACGCACCCAANACTGTAAGGCAAATCCATGGCATCCCGGCCCCAAGCCTGTTACAATAAGGCCATCACCCAAGAGGAGGAATCCGATATGCCTTTACTGGAAGTACAGCACCTGCAAAAAATTTACACCACCCGCTTCGGCGGCAATCAGGTCACCGCCCTGGCGGATGTGAATTTCTCCGTGGAGTCCGGGGAGTACGTGGCCATCATGGGCGAGTCCGGCTCCGGCAAGACCACCTTATTAAATATCCTGGCGGCCCTGGACCGCCCCACCGCCGGGGAGGTCTTCCTCAATGGAAAGGCCCTCTCCGACATCCGGGAGCGGGACCTGGCGGCTTTCCGCCGCTCCCACCTGGGCTTCGTGTTCCAGGACTTCAACCTCCTGGACACCTTCTCCCTTCAGGACAACATCTTCCTGCCCCTGGTCCTGGCGGGGAAGGACTACCGGGACATGAAAAAGAAAATCCAGCCCATCGCGGAGCAGCTGGGCATCGCCGGTATTCTGCCCAAGTACCCCTACGAGGTTTCCGGCGGGCAGAAGCAGCGCTGCGCCGTGGCCCGGGCCCTCATCACGGACCCCCAGATCGTCCTGGCCGACGAGCCCACCGGGGCGCTGGACTCCCGGGCCGCCGACAACCTGCTGGAGCTCTTCGGAGAAATTAACAAAGGGGGCCAGACCATCCTCATGGTCACCCACTCCGTCAAGGCCGCCAGCCACGCCGGGCGGGTGCTCTTCCTCCGGGACGGGCAGGTCTACCACCAGCTCTACCGGGGGACCCAGAGCGCCGAGGCCCAGTTCGCCAAGATCTCCGACACCCTGACGGTGCTGACGCAAGGCGGTGAGCCCCGTGCGTAAGTCCGGCTTCTTCCCCCGCCTGGCCCTGGTGAATCTGGCCAGAAACGGGCGGTTTTACGGCCCCTACCTCCTCTCCTGCGTGGTGACGGCGGCTATGTACTACATTTTGCTGTTTCTGGCCTATAACGAGGGGCTGGACAGTGTCCGGGGGGCCATGTACCTCAAGAGCTTCGCCGGGGTGGGCTGCTTCGTGGCGGCGGGCCTGGCGGCGGTAATCCTGCTCTACGCCAACAGCTTTGTCATGAAGCGCCGCCAGCGGGAGCTGGGGCTCTACAACATCTTAGGGCTGGAAAAGAGGCACATCGCCCGGATGTGCTTCTGGGAGACCGTGTTCTGCGCCGCCGTCACCCTGGCGGGGGGCCTTCTCCTGGGCATCCNGTTTTCCAAGGCGGTCATCCTGCTCCTTTTAAAGCTGGCCCGCGTCCCCGCCCAGTTCGGCATGGAAATTTCCACCCGGGGCATTTGGGAAACCGCGGCGCTCTTCGGCGCGCTGTTCCTGTTCACCCTTGCGCGAAATCTTTGGAGCGTCAGCCGGGCCAAGCCGGTGGACCTGCTCCACAGCGCCTCCGCCGGGGAGCGGGAGCCGAAAACGAAATGGCTGCTGGTTATCCTGGGGGTGCTGACCCTGGGAGGCGGATACTTCATCGCCATCGCCACCCAGAACCCCATTGAGGCCATGCTGTTCTTTTTCGGGGCGGTGTTCCTGGTCATCATTGGCACGTACTGTCTGTTCACCGCCGGGTCCATCGCCATTTTAAAGCGCCTCCGGGCCAACCCGAAATTTTACTACCAGACCCGGCATTTCACCGCCGTCTCCGGCCTTCTCTACCGGATGAAGCAGAACGCCGTGGGCCTGGCCAGCATCTGCATCCTCTCCACCATGGTGCTGGTGACGGTCTCCACCACCATCGCCATGAACATCGGCCTGGAGAACTCCCTGAATGAGATGTACCCTTATGACATCGAATTCCTCCAGGACCTGGAAAACCAGCCGGGGGACCCCATGGACCGCTTGCGGGAGGTGGAGGCTGCCGCCAACGCCTCCGGGGGCTTTACCGATTCCCGGTACTACACCCGCTATTGGGTCTACTGCGGCGTTCGGGGCAGTGAGATTTCCCTAAACTTGGATCAAAACTGCCTGCGGGCGGAGGTGGAGGTGGTGACGGCGGAGGACTACAGCCGCCTCACCGGAAAGAACGTCATTCTGGCTCCGGACGAGGTGCTGGCCTGTTCGAAGGGCCCGGCGGATTTCCCGTCGGACTTCACCGTCTCCGCGAACTTTGGCGAGGCGGGCCTGTCCTTCCACGTCCGGGAGGAAATCACGGAGGTCATCCGCCACGCGACCAACAAGCTGCNGGGCTCTGAGGAATCGTCGCTGTTCCTGGTGGTGGCGGACCGGGAGACGGCGGAGGCGCTCATGGACCTGGATACCTCCCGCAGCGCCCGGCAGTTCCGGGTTCAGATGAATCTGGCGGGGGAGGATTATGAGGAAAAGCTGGCCCAGACGGAGCGGCTTGTGTTCGAGCTGAGCAAGCGGGACGGCGGCGTGAGCTTCNCCAGCAAGCAGGACAATGCCCAGGAGTTCTACGCCATGTACGGCGGGTTCCTGTTCCTGGGGGTCTTCCTGGGGCTCCTCTTCCTGCTGGCTACCGTCCTTATCATCTACTATAAGCAGATCTCCGNGGGCTGCGAGGACCAGCGCCGCTTTTTAATCCTCCGCCAGGTGGGCATGAGCGAAAAGGAGATCAACGCCTCCATTCACAGCCAGATTCTGCTGGTGTTCTTTCTGCCCCTGGGGGCGGCGGCGCTCCATGTGNTCATGGCCTTCCCCATGCTCTCCAGAATGTTGGAGCTGTNCAACCTCCACGACGGGAAGCTCTTCGTCCTCTGCACGGCGGGAACCCTGGCGGTGTTCTGCCTGATCTACGCCCTGGTCTTCGCCTGGACGGCCCGGGNCTACAGCCGCCTGGTGGNCGCAAACAGCTGAGCCCTCTCTTTTCAGACCCCGCCGGTCAGGATAAGCCCTCCGGCGGGGCCTGGTTTTAATCTGTCGAAACCGTTAGATTTCAGAAAGACTCTGGACAGATTCTTTTGTTACAGTGCTTACAGACGCGGAGCCCGGGAAAAATAACGAAGAGTTACAAAATTGTACCTTTTTTGTAACGCCTCCCGCCGGTTTGTGGTGTATGCTTACGAACAAGACGCTTGGGCCCCCTTCTATAGCAATCCTTAAAAAAACCGGCGGCAGTTCGGCAGATAGAGGCGGCACATCCCGGCGTCTTCCTCCTTGACGGGCGTCAGCCCGCCTGCGCCGTCATCCTTGTGCTGTATCGCCTGTATCCGCCTCCTTTGCCGTCATTCTTTCTGGGGCTTGCTATAAAAAGTTTTTCATGGGGGGCTTGACAAGCTGTACTAACTGTATTATTATTGCTAATACGATAGTACAATAACACAGGAGGGAAATTTTTTCAAAGCCTTTGAAGAATTCCCCCCGGCTGTCCCGTAATATACTTGAGACATGAGAAGCGAGGTCTGACATGAAAATTCTGATTACANCCGACTGGTACCTTCCCGCGGTGAACGGCGTGGTCACCTCGGTNAAGAATCTCCGCCGTGAACTGGAGGCCCGGGGCCACGAGGTCCGGGTGCTGACTCTCTCCCAGAACCGTCATTCCTGCCGGAAGGACGGCGTGACCTGCCTGGGCTCCGTGGCGGCGGGGCTGATTTATCCCGGCGCCCGGCTGCGGACGGCCCTGGCGGGGAAGTGGGTCCGGGAGATCGTGGAGTGGGGCCCCGACGTGGTCCATTCCCAGTGCGAATTCTCCACCTTCTTCCTGGCCCGGCGCATCGCCGAGGAGCTGGACATTCCCCTGGTCCACACCTATCACACGGTGTACGAGGACTACACCCACTATTTTTCCCCCAACGTCCGCTTNGGGNAGAAGGCCGCCGCCGNCTTCACCCGCTGGGCCGCCTCCCACACGGACTGTCTCATCGCCCCCACGGGGAAGGTGCGGCTGCTGCTTCAGGGCTACGGCGTGGAGAAGCCCATCTTCGTGGTGCCCTCCGGCATCGACCTGCGGCGCTTCCGGGATGAGCCGGACCCCCTGCGGGGCGCGGTGCTCCGGGCCAGCCTGGACATTCCCCGGGAGAGGACCGTGCTGGTCTTTGTGGGGCGGCTTGCCGAGGAGAAGCGGGTGGATGAGCTTCTGCGCTTCCGGGCCAACATGGGCCCGGGGGGCGTGACGTTGCTTCTGGTTGGCGACGGGCCGGACCGCAAGCGCCTGGAGGGCGTGGCCCAGAGCCTGGGCCTGGCCGCCCCGGATGTGGTGTTTGCCGGGATGGTCCCGGCGGAGCAGGTGGCGGACTGGTATCAATTGGGGGACCTGTTCGTCAGCGCCTCCACCAGCGAGACTCAGGGCCTCACTTATGCCGAGGCCCTGGCGGCAGGCGTGCCGGTGCTCTGCCGGGCGGACCCCTGCCTGCTGGGCGTGGTCCGGGACGGGGAGAACGGCTGGCAGTACCACGGCGAGGCGGAGTTCCGCCAGCGGCTGGAGGAGTTCCTGGCCCATCCCCAGCGGCGGGAGGCCCTGTGCCGGGCCGCCCGGGAGACGGGGGAGGAGTACTCCGCCCAGCGCTTCGCGGAGCGGGTAGAGTCCATTTACTTAGAGCAGATCGAGCGCGGCTCGTTACGGAGGATACCGGCATGAAACAGCAGAGCGTTCCCATTGAAAAGCGGGCCCTTCAGGCGGCGTCCCTCATCGGCTTCGCCATCTGCGTGGCGGTGGCGGTCTGGGGCTGGCGGACGGGGGTCTTGACCTCCCAGGAAAAGCTCCAGGAGCTGGTGGCGAAATGG
>NZ_CAJMXG010000188.1:0-5878 GCF_905219725.1 Oscillibacter sp. CU971 | reverse complement strand
GACTTGCGAAATTTACTCACAAACTGCTGTCCCCCGTCCTGGTTGTCACTGTCGCGGAAAAGCTGCTGGATATCCAGGATACCGGAATGATCATCAAAGGCCACGTCCAGCCGGGTGACGTGGTAACCCTCCCCCTGCNGGAACAGCCGGAAAAGTCCGTCAAAATCTCCGGTCCCGTACTCCTCGAAGCTCCGGCATCCTTGACCAGACATATCCAAGCAAGTCCCCATTCCAGGGNTTCCATCGTACAAGATCGAGATGCTGGCGAAGTAGAGCCCCTTGCGGTATCCGTTCCGGCCATGGCCCAGCTCGTCCCAGCCGCAGCGCTCCATTCCCAGCAGCTTCACCCAGGCTTGCGGGTCCTCCTCCTTCCTGCTGACCGTCAGCCAATCATAGAGAATGACATTCTCTGAAATATCGCTTTTCAGAACTTTTCACCCCCTATTATGTAGGTAGTACCCCCCTGTTAGCGTAGGGGGGTCCGGGAAAGCCGCAACTTTNCCTTGTATTACGAAATCGCGGCCGACAGCGACGCCAGGACGCGAAAACTGTAATGCAACGCTGGCCCGCTCTGCGGAGCGGCCCCCTCCTCTGCCCGGCTTGAATCGGCGGTCGGGGGGGATGGGTCCCCCCCGCCTTGCCCCCCTTCGGGAAGTGGCCAAAGGAATATGGACAAGGGCGGCAAATCGGAGCCCCTGCGGCCTCCGGCATCCTCTGCCCTGGTTGTATTACGGAATTCATGCCGCAGCAGCTCGCCGGCAAGATTTTCTGTATTACACGCCATTTCCCTGGAGGATATCCAGGCACATTTGATAAACGCCGGAGCTATAGCGCCGGTCCCAGCTCTCCACCAAAGCCAACTCCTCCCCTCTCAGCTCGTCCCGCCATTCCTGGGTACAATCTTCTTCTGTTTCGCTCCACCAAAGGGAAAGCAAAGCTGCCTCCCGTTCTCTGGATACCATAGAAATCTCCTCCTTTCACAAGTGCAGCGCCCCAACGAACCGGCACAGCTCACGCTCCCGCAGCTTCTGGGACTTCCGGTTTCGCGCTTCCACCAGTACAGCCGCCAGCCTCTCCAGCAACAGCCCTCTCTCTTCCTGGCCCCCGCTGGCGGCGCCGCCGTTCCCCGGGGCCCCACCGCTGGCGCGGTCCCCCCCGGCACAGACGGCGCCGCCAGCTGTGACCATATCCGAGAACAGCCGGTAGCTGTCATACAGGTTACTGTAACGTTTCCGGTACGGGAAGACGGAGTGGCCCAGCTTCAGCTTATTGCCGCCGTACCAGTAGTCAATGGCGATGAACCACGTACGCCCGAAGGAGAACAGCGTCAGGAACATCCCGCCGAAGNCGTAGNTATTCAGCTTCCGGTGCTTAACCTCATCCTCCACCAAGCTCCNGATCTGCCTGTCCAGCATCCGGTCCGACTGGGTGATGAGAATGATCTTGAAGCCCAGCTTGCGGTGCCGGGAAAAGAATGTTACCCAGGCGTTCCGGTCCTTTCGCCCGAAATCCCGGCAGTTAAAGATAATCTGACACTCGTCGATCACCACCAGAGCCTGACCCTCCTTGCCGATTTTATGATGCTCGAGGGCATACGCCACCAGCCGCTCCGCCGTCAGCTCCGAGTTGTCCCAGTACTCCACCTGAGCCCGGCACTTTTTGACAAAGCCCGTATTCACCGGGAAGTTACAGATCANGGTCCCGCCCCGCCTCANGCGGTGCTCGATATCCNTGGCGGCGTNGANGCTCTTGCCGCTGCCGGGCGTTCCAGTATACAATGAAATGCTCATTCAATCACCTTAATCCAGCGGAGGACGATCTGATAGGCATAGTACACCGCCACGCAGGTCAGCCACGCCTCCAGGATGCCGACGAAGGTCCCGATAGGGACAAACCAGTTGACCATCCGCAGCCACTCGTAAACCTCGGAGCTGCTGAGCTCATCCAGAATCGTGAAGGGAGAGGCCGGAAACAGCTCGATCACGCTGACAGCAAGGTCAACCAGGGCGTCGGAAAGCGCGTCAAACACTGTGAAGCCTCCTCCCTTCTCAGGCCGTCCATATCAAGCGTTTCGTTCCGCTGGCCAGCATCAGGCAGAAGCCTATGGTGCTTGTCCAGCGGCAGACTTGGCCGATGATCTCATACTCCGAGAAATCCAGCACGATCTTGGTGCTGCCTTTCCAACCGCCCACCCGGTCCGCGATCGGGGCCATGAAATCCACCTCGAAATACGGAGCCTTTGGCGGAGCTGCCAGCAGCGTGACGCCCTTGTACACGTCCCAGGGGATGGAGAACGGAAAGCGGGAGGTCAGGGCCGCGCCCAGCTTGTCCAGGCCGGAAGGGACCACCGGGACCACGGGCGGGTCCGGCTCCTCCGGGTCCACCGGAACCTCGGCGGTATCCACGATTTCCGCGCTGGCGGCGAGGTCCCCGGCAAGGATGGCGTCAAGGATGCCTTGGAGGATTTCTTGGATGCTCATGCTGTCCGTAGCTCCAACATCAAGGGCGACAGACTGACTGTCCGTCAGGCCCTCGGGAATTGTGATGGTTTCAGCCACGTTTAAGGAAATAGATTCATTTACTAATGAAAACAACATAGGAANATCTGAAGGCATATAAACACGTGCGATCATATATCCAGAGGAAACCAAAAAAACTGGCATATATCGGGTATCCGAACCATATCGAGCATCAATCCCAGCTAAAATATAATAAATATTTGATGAAACTCCTCCCACAACAGAAGTATATGTATAATCATTTCGATGTCCATCTATGATGTATTTAGGATAAATTCTCTCAAGATCACTATCCAAAGAATAGCAAAATTGATTTCCGTTGCTTAATTCATACCAAGTATCAAAAGAAAACGGGGTAGCACCAGAAGGATCCAAAAGTGTAAATTCACGCTTATCTACATCAAATACAAACGATCCAAATTTAATTTCCGTTCCATCAGCAAGAAATACTTTCTGCGCCTGATAAATTACATTCTCCCCCGGCTTGGTCCCGTACTTCCCCGCTACCCACTGGGCGAACTGGCCCAGCTTCTCGGCAAACGGCTTGGGAATGACGATNCTCTTATCCTTCACCGCCAGGCCGATCTCCCCGAAGCTCAGCGCCCAATCTGCCACCGAGATTCCCCCCACCTCCTCATTGAGAAAATCCTGAATCAGCCGGGCCACGGACTCGTTGACCTCCTCGCTGCTGCCCATCCCGGAGACAACAGGCGTCAGGCCGCACGCGGAGAGGAAGCCCCCGGCCAAGGCCGTGACCGCGCTGGAGGTCATGGCGAACGCCTTTGCTTTCGGAGGGAGAAGCACCAGCGACGCCAGAACGGCAAAGGACACCAGAAAACACCCCAGCCGCATTACAAAATCTTCACGCTGCCGCCCAGCTCCGCGCGCTGCCAAGTTCATTTTGTATTACACTCCCTTTNCCAAAGAAGCCCCGNAACTCTCCGGGGCCCCTTTGTAATGCGGTGTCATTTCGCCATGCCCTTAAACCAGCTCATGGCCTTCTTGGAGATAAAGATTACTGCGGCGATAGAAACCGCAACCGGGACCGCCACGGCGATGATGGCAAAGGCATCCGATTTAATCTGCTGGAAACCCGTCTCGAAGGCGGAAATGACCGCCGAACTGGAAGCGCTGCCCCCGGTTTCGTCGACCGCAGACGCCCCGCCCATGACCGCAGCACAGACCACCGGAGCGGCTACCGNCACCTTCAGCTCCACACTTTGGACAAACTCCTTGATCTTCTGCACGCTNTTCACCTNCCTATTATCCGAATAAATGCCTTANAGGCGCTCACAACTACGCTCACGCCTGAGACAACCAGCACCCCAGCGGCAAACCCTGCGGCTACCACTCCGGGCATAGCCTCCATAACTTCCAGGCTAATCTGAAATTCTTCCATCAAGCCCTCCAAAGGTCGTGAAACAACTTCCCGACCGCCACACCCAGCACCACGCCGATCAGCGCCGCCACCGCCAGAAAAACAAAATCGACGTTGGCCTGGAGCTGAAGGAGATCGTTGTGCTGCATGACCAGGACTTCCCCCTGCTGCTCCAGCAGTTCATTGGTATGTATCAGCAGCTTCTCGTTCCTCTCCAGCACTTGAACCACCGGCGCAAGGTCCACGCTGGCGGATTCCGTCACCTGGGATTCTCCGCCAAAGCCTCCTTCGCCCCCCTCCCCTCCGGCGGGCAGCTCCTCCGGCTCCTGGGTGACGGCTCCGGTAATCGTCTCGTTCAGATCGCCGATTGCGTCTATCAGGTCCTTCATGGATTCGCTGCCGTCTTCGGTCTCCTCGGTGGGCGGAGCTTCCGGCTCCGGCTCGTTGGGGGTCTCCTCCGGGGCTTCCGGTTCCGGCTCGCTGGGGACTTCCTCCGGGGCCTCCGGCTCCGGTTCGCTGGGGACTTCCTCCGGGGCCTCCGGCTCCGGTTCGCTGGGGACTTCCTCCGGGGCCTCCGGCTCTGGATTGTAGAAAAAATCGTCCACGTCAGCCCTCCACCGGGTCCAGCGTTTTCAGCCGGGCGCAGAGCTGGCCCTTCATCTTGTAATGCTCATAGCCCAGCTCATACAGCTGGCCCACCTCCAGCGTACCGGGGTCAATCCCTCGAGGACAGCTTGTCTCCTCCACTCGGCTGCCAAGCACTTCCTCAAAAGCCCCCTCGACATACACCAGGTGAAGCCCGCAAAACTGCTTCTGCTGCCCGTCCTTCTCGTACTTCCTCAGTTCCATGCCTACCAATCTCGCTACATCCGCCATGCTACTTGTCCTCCTTTCCTTTAAAAAATCTCCCCTCTAGCACCGAACAAGCGATTTTCCGTCCGTAGGTTTTCCGCCGCTTTCCATAGTCCCTGTTCTCCCGTATTTTCCAACGGTGGGTAATGGATGCTTTGACGGGCCGTCTCGGAAGCCATAACGCGGGTGCGCTCATCTTGTCAGGGGGTTGCCAGCCCTATTGCCAACCCGGGCTAACTGTGTAGCTAATAAAATTCCTTTTCGCTACATACTCATAATAGCAATGTATCTGTTTGTAGTCAAGAGAATTTGCAAAATTTTACTGCATCCTTTATGATATTGCCCGAGGTGATATTATGAAAAACGTACAGCCGACATCAATTCGCCTAGACAGCGAACTCTATGAACGAATCAAAGCAGATGCCGAAAAAGAGCGCCGAAGTGTTTCAGGCCAGATTGAATACATGTTGCTACAGTACTACGAAATGAGAAAACTACTCCTTAGATAGAAATGGAGGGACACTCATGGACTTTATCGGAAGTCCAATCTATTATTTCATTTGCGGCGCAGCTTTTGCCGCTCTGGTTATTTGGCTTATCCTCCTCCAGAAAAAGCCGGAAAAGAAAACACCTCCACCACCTCCACCCTCCAGGCCGAGACCTAGTAAACCCCGCTATGCCGCCGGAAGCGATATGGACAGAATAAACAGAAATGCTCGTACCATCGATTTTAAGGAAAAAGCGCCTTGGGATCCTTCTACCCTAATCGGCTTTCTTGTTGGTGCCTCCATCTTCTTTTTCCTTGTTTTTGTTGTTCCAAACCTCAACTGAGGCCTCCGGCATCCTGACACCCTGACTGTATTACAAGAATCGTGCTGCAGCAGCTCACCGTCAGCCGGGCATGTAATACATTCCCTTCCCCGCCTGGGGGCGACTGAACAAAATAGCGGTTGTTGTTGCAAAATATCAGGCCGGAAGCTGTTTTCCCACTCGTTTCAGTGGTTCAGCTTCCGGCCTGTTTCAGCGGTCATTTCGCAACAAAACCTTGATTCATTTTGTTCAATCGCTTATGCCTTTCCCTTGCCTCCTCCCTGATGGTATTTCGGTTTCCAAAAGATTATATCACGGG
>NZ_CAJMXG010000187.1:0-5878 GCF_905219725.1 Oscillibacter sp. CU971 | reverse complement strand
GAGCAGACCGCCCCGGCCCCCCAGCCCGTCATTCCCATTGTGCTGACCGGCAGAAACAACGCCGAGCGCATGAAAGAGATCACCGATAAACTGGAAGCCGGTATTCAGGCCCTTTTTGAGAGCGAACAGTATAAAAACTACCTCACCGCCATGTCCAAGTTCCACAATTACAGCTTCAACAACACCCTCCTGATCGCCATGCAGAAGCCGGACGCCTCCCTGGTGGCGGGCTACAACAAGTGGAAGGACGAGTTCGAGCGCCATGTGAAGCGGGGGGAGCGGGCCATCAAGATTTTGGCCCCGGCTCCCTACAAGGTGCGGCGGCAGGTGGAAAAGTTGGACGCCAGCGGCAGGCCCATTCCCGGCCCGGACGGGAAGCCGCTGACCGAGGAACAGGAAGTGACGGTTCCCGCCTTTAAGGTGGTGTCGGTGTTCGACGTGTCCCAGACCGAGGGCCGGGAGATACCCGACATCGCCGTGGACGAGCTGACCGGCAGCGTGGAGCGGTATCAGGACTTCTTCGCTGCCCTGGAGCGGACTTCCCCCGTCCCCATCGCCTTTGAGAACATCGAGAGCGGGGCGCACGGCTACTACCACCTGGAGGAAAAGCGCATCGCCATCGACGAGGGCATGAGCGAATTGCAGACCTTGAAAACCGCTATCCATGAGATCGCCCACGCCACCCTCCACGCCATTGACAAGGACGTCACGCCGGAGGAATTGGCCGACCGCCCCGACCGCCGCACCCGCGAGGTGCAGGCCGAGAGCGTGGCTTACGCCGTCTGCCAGCACTACGGGCTGGACACATCGGACTATTCTTTCGGCTATGTGGCCGGGTGGAGTTCCGGCAAGGAGCTGTCCGAGCTGAAAGCCTCCCTTGAAACCATCCGGGCCACGGCCAATGACTTGATTACCAAGATCGACGGCCACCTGGCCCAGCTTCAGCAGGAGCGGGAGGCCCGGCAGGAGCAGGCCCCGACCATCTGGAACGGGCTGGACGGCCTTATCAACGACAAGCCTTTCATGCCGGGGGTCACCCCGGAGCAGCAGGCCAACGCCCTGATGGACTTTGCCGAGCGCGACGGCCAGCGGCTGGGCAACGAGGAACGCCGCCTGATTGTGGATTATGCCAATGTGATCCGGGATTATCACAAGGTTGCCGACCTTATCAATGAGCTGTGCGAGGATGGCTATGAGTTACAGCACGGCGGCGTGGATATTGCGGTGAAAATGCGGGTGGAGCGTGAGATTGCGGAAGCGCCCCCGCTTCTCCTTGACCCGGACGCCGAGCCGCTGGTGACGGTCATTTGGAGCGAGAGCGCCGACCTGCGGGACGGGGAGCAGATGCCCCTTTCCCAAGCGGACGCCGTTTTCAAGGCTTTGGACGACGCCATGCGGGACGAACCGGGCTATGACAAGACCAAGTTTCGCATCGACTTCACCATGAACGGTAAGGCGGACAACTACGAGGGACGGCAGGATTTTGGCGACGGGGACGGTTCCCTGATCGAGCATATCCAAGGCTACCATGAGTATTACGCACAGGACGAAAGCTGGAAAAACCATGTGCTTCACCATGAGGGGCCGGAGGCATGGGAGGCGGACAAGGCCGAACGGGACATGATCTTGGGCGAGTTCGTTCCCTATCTGAAACTGCATTGTAATCTCTCCGCGATGGAACGGGAGGCCCAGCGGCCCTTACAGTCCGGGGAAACCCTGACCCCGGAGCAGACCGCCTACTTCAACGCCGTTCTGGACTATGTGCGCCAGTGCCGCCCGCTTCTCAATCAGGGCCAGTATCAGTTGCCGGAGCCGCCCCGTCTGGCCGACTTCGACGTGGACTTGCAGGAGTACAAGCAGCAGGTGGAGGCCGAGATCGCACAGGAAGCCGCCGCAGCCGGTATGACGGTGGAGGAATACGCCGCCAACGGCTACGAGCCAGCCGCCCAGCCGGAAACGGCGCAGACCACCGACACGCCCCCTGCCCCTGATACGCCGGAACCTCCCTCCCCGGTCTTGACGGAGTTGGAGAAAAAGGCCGTCGAGATCGCCAAGGGCTATGAAAATCTGCCCTTGCAGGAGAGGATAGATGTGATCGCCCGGACATTTGGCTGTACCACGGGCAAGATTGAGACATCCCCCTGTCGCGGCAAGTGGCGGGGGACAAGCGATATTTCCATCCGCTTTGACAACGGCGCTTCCCTGTGTATCGGCAATTACCGTACCCCGAAAGCCAAGACGGTCAAGGTGCAAAGTGAGTGCGTCAATGCTGTTCTGGTGCGGTATAACCCGGAGATCGTTCAGGCCACGAAAGAGGCCGCTATTCCCGCCCTGCTGCGGAAAGAGGAAAAGGACAACGCCATCGCCGCCGAAAAGGGCTTGAAGCCCTACACTTTCCTCAATGTGGAGCTGCACGACGGCGCGGACAACAAAAGCGGTTACATGGGCTGGTACTATGTGACCCTGGCCGTTGACGGGAAAATCTGCACCCATCTGGAAACGGGGCTGGCCCATGACATCGCCAGCGGCACGGTGAGCGACACCCCCACAAGAGAGAATTATTTTACAGCGGGGGCGCTGAAAGAAGATCAGGTTGACTATGTGATGAACAACGTGGGCTTTTCCTCCACCTCTGATCTGTACTCCCTGCCTCTCCATGACGATGTGCGGGAGCGGGCGGAACGGACGCTGGCGGAACGGGAACAGGCCCAAGCCCTGCCCACCGTGGAACCGACGCCGGAGGGCATTTCCGCCGAGCTGTACGACCTGATGTGCGCCTATGACCCGGAGTTTATGAAAAACTATGAAAACCGGGACGATCAGATCGGCGGGACTATCCGGGAAATGCAGGCGGTTGGCCCCACGTCCTTTGAGCTGNTGATCGTGGGCATCCGGGACGACGAACAGGCCCCCGCTGCTCTCCGGGAACGCGCCGCCGCCCTGATGGGCACCATCGACCGCTACAAGGAGCTGAACAACACCTTTTCCATCTACCAGATACGGGGCGGGCCGGAAACACGGGATTTCCGCTTTGAGCCGTATTATCGCCTGCTGGCGACCGGGCGGACGGTTGACCCGGCGAATTATGACCTGGTGTATACTGCCCCGCTTCGGGACACCGACACGCTGGAAAGCATCTACCGCCAATTCAACACCGACCACCCGGCTGACTTCAAGGGACACAGCCTGTCCGTTTCCGATGTGGTGGTGCTTCGCCACGGCGACCGGCAGGAGGCCCATTTCTGCGACGATGTGGGGTTCCGGGAAGTGCCGGAGTTCTTGCGGGAAAATCCCCTGCGTACCGCCGAGCTGTCCACCGAGCAGAACGAGAACATGATCGACGGTGTTCTGAATAATGCCCCGTCCCCCGGTGAGGTCGCGGCCAAGGAGAAAGCCGGGGAGCCGGTTGCCGGACAGCCGCCGCAGGCCGAGGCCCCGGAACAGTCGGAAGCCCCGGAGCAGGCCCCCGTCCGCTATTACACCATCAACGAGGAAGCGGCCCGCCGTGCCAAGACAGCCAATAGCTTTGACGACTACCGGCCCGGCAGCGCCACGGCGGAGTATCGCCGCATGGTAGACAAGGCGGTGGAGATCGCCCAGCGGCAGAAAACGCGGGTTGACCCGGAATTTCACGATAAGATAGACCAGCTTCTTGACACCTACGCCCGCCTGCTGGCGCAGAATATGAATAAGGGCTATGAGATCGCCGCCCGCGTCCCCTCCGTGATGATCGCCGGGCCTGCCAATTTCCCGGTGAAGAAAAAGCAAAAGCAGAACTCCGCCGATGATAAGAATATGCGGGAGTGGCAGGAGATACAGGGCTTGCTTGATAAAATCCGCAGTACGGGCATGGGCGGCATCAGCGCCGACGACCCCAACGCCATTGAGAAGCTGCAAGCCAAGCTGGAAAAGCTGGAAGCCACGCAGGAAATGATGAAAGCGGTGAACGCCTACTACCGAAAGCACAAGACGTTGGAGGGCTGTCCTCACCTCTCTCAAAAGAGCATTGAGGCGTTCCAGTCCGGCATGGCCGGGGGCGGCGTGAGAAGCCCCTTTTTGCCCTGGCAGTTGTCCAACAATAACGCCACTATCCGGCAAGTGCGGAGCCGCATTGAGCAGTTGACCCGCCAGCGGGAAAATGTCTTTGTGGGCTGGGAGTTCGACGGCGGCACGGTAGAGATCAACCGGGAGGCCAACCGCCTGCAAGTTTTCTTCGAGGGCAAGCCTGACGAGGCCACCCGGAACATCCTGAAAGAAAACAGCTTCCGTTGGTCGCCCAAGGCCGGGGCGTGGCAGCGGCAGTTGAACGATAACACTTTTTGGGTGGTTGACCGCATTTCGTTCCTGCGGCCCCTCTCCGGCGAGAAGCCCAGCGAGTTGCAGGCCAAGGCCCGGAAAGCACAGCAGGAAAAGCCCTCCATCCGGGCGCAGTTGAAAGCGGCCAAGGAGGGCCAGCAGCCGAAAGCCCCCGCAAAGGATAAATCGCAGGATTTGGAGGTGTAAAAGTTGCGGAAATATGAAAATGTGGACATCATCGCCTCCCTGGGGACGGTGATGGAGCTGAACACCGAGCATTACAAGAGCGATTTCAGCTATGACATTAAAATGTTCATGGAGGCGGCGCGGCATCCCACCGAGGAAAACACCCATCTGCTGTGGCTGTCCCGCCGCTGTGGAACCGAGTGCTTCCGGGAGCGTGACACCTATCTGAAAGAGAGCCAAGCAAGCCATACCTGGACGTTCCACGCCACCACGGGGGACAGCATTTTGGCCTACGCCGTGGAGATCACCGGCCTGCGGGACGGCAAGGTGATGGGTGATCTGTATGAGCTGGACTACCGCCAGCACGCCGCCAAGCTGGGGCAGCAGGCGCTTCCCATTCAGGAGGTCAGCCTGAAATTTGAGGATGGAACCGAAACCCGCTGTTCCTATGAGCAGTATAATCACGGTATCTATGGGATGGTGGCGGAGCATGGCAAGGTGGTGAGCAGGCACTATGAGCCGGAGAGCGAGGACGCCTTGCGTGGGCTTTTGACCGCCGCCCGCCAAGGCAGGCAGAAGAACCGTGCGGCCACGTTCAAGATCAAAATTGGCCGCAAGCCCTCTATCCGCAAGCAGCTTGCCGAGGCCAAGAGCGCCGCCGCCCCGAAAAAGGCCCCGGCCAAAACAAAAAATCAGGAATTGGAGGTAGGATGATGGTACATTTCACAGTTGAGGAAGAAAACCTGGTCTGTGTCTACTACAAGGCCGACCGGCGCAGGACGATGGGCCGCATGACCGCCGCTCTCCCCGATATGGACGGGGATATGCGGGCGTTGGCCCGGCAGACGATCAGGAAATTGGAGGCCATGACGAACGCCGACTTTGAGGATATGCGCTTTCTCTTTACGGACGAGTAACAGGGAACCGGCGCGGCAGGTTAGGCGCTGACAGGCAGCAGAATGGGTAATACGACCTGCGGAAAAGGTGCAGACGCGGAGCGGATGCACCTTTTCCGCAGGTGCCGCGAGCGGCCCGCCGCAGGCGGGGCGCTTGCGTAAACGGTAGACGCTGGGGGTATAGGGTAAGTAAGAGGGGGAATAGGACAGCCTTATACTTCGTCCTCCTGTTCAACAAGCTGAAATTTTGGAATTTCCTCAATCAAACGCAGGGTAACAGTCTGTTTCATATCTTCGTCCACATATTTCCTGACGGAACCATCCGGCCCTTTGACTTCTACGGTGCAGGCTTCTTCAATGTAGTCCGCATAGTGTGCCACCACCTTTTCAATCGCCCACGCTTCGCCAGCAACGGCGGCTTTGATGGTGGGATAGTCGATCAGTTCCTTTTCCTTATCCATCCTGAAAACCTCTTTATTCAGATTTGAGAGTATCATATA
>NZ_CAJMXG010000186.1:0-5882 GCF_905219725.1 Oscillibacter sp. CU971 | reverse complement strand
CCTACATTTTATCCCTCATTAACTTTGTGGCCTGTCTGGTAATGAAGACAGACAGGCCTCTTTTCGACAGGCTGAGCTGAGCGGCATCCGGTCCGTTGCCGGATGCCGCTCAGTCTTTATATCTCTATATTTCTCCCGTACATTCCGCAAGACCGCATCGGCAGCCTCGTCCGCCGGATTTCGTTCCCCGGCGGAAAAACCGTCCGCGCCATCGCTGTAAGGTGCGCCCGCAGCCGGGCCGTACCTTACGGCTCTTTCCGGCCTTATTACGGCGGGGCCCTTTTTCGAACGAATAAAAAACCGCACGATTAAAAAATCGTGCGGTTTTAAAAACTGCGCTGTTCGGGCCTTGCGCGGGGGCTGTCCGATAAGGAGACCGCCTTTCGTGCGCTTTATCAGTGGCCCTTTGGGGATTAGTAATAACGCTTCTTGTTCTTGCGGGCGGCCTCAGACTTCTTGCGCCGCTTCACGCTGGGGCTCTCGTAGTGCTCCCGCTTCCGGACCTCGGCCAGCACGCCGGCCTTGGCGCAACTGCGCTTGAAACGCTTCAGTGCGCTGTCGATGGACTCGTTTTCCTTGACGTGGATCTCAGACATCTATATTTTCCCTCCCTCCGAGGTATCCGGCTATCTCCAGGATACTTTAAGGGCCATGTTATATGGCTTCAACATCGCTATTATACAGATTTGGAGGAAACTTGTCAAGAGCAATTCCAAAATCTCTGTTTCTTATAATCTGCCCGGGAAAGGGGCTGAAAAAACCGGGAAATTTCCACCGAAAAAGGGCCTGTATCCCTCCTGTGGCGGCGCTTTTGGCGAAAATGACGGAGATATCGCAAAAATTTCTATTGACAAACCGCCGGAAATCCTGTATCTTATAGCCCAACAGCAAAACAATGAAACGCGATGACAGGGAGAAAGTCCTTTTCCGTATGCTTCAGAGAGCCGCCGGTTGCTGCGAGGCGGCGCGGAGGGAAAGGACGTCACTGGCCCTTGAGCGGCTCCGCTGAGACTGCGGTTTAGGCGGAGACGGCTGGCCTCGTTATTGGCCGAAGCCTTGTTTGAGGCTGTGAGGGCCGTTGGGCAACCGGCGGCTAAACCAGGGTGGTACCGCGTGTTGATTGACACGCCCCTGACTCGAAGGAGTCAGGGGCGTTTTCTTGTCCCCTGACCTATCCGACACCATATTCTGCAAGGAGGACGCCGCTATGAAACCCGGATTTGAAAAGTATATTCCCTTCCAGCCCCAGCCCATTCAGGGCCGCACCTGGCCGGACCGGAANATTGCCAAGGCCCCTGTTTGGTGCTCTGTGGACCTGCGGGACGGAAACCAGGCGCTGATTGACCCCATGAACCTGGCGGAGAAGCTGGAGTATTTCCACACGNTGGTGGACATCGNCGTGAAGGAGATTGAAATTGGCTTCCCTTCCGCCAGCGAGACGGAATATGAAATCTGCCGGGAGCTCATCGAGGGCGGTCACATTCCCGGCGACGTGACCATCCAGGTGCTGGTCCAGGCCCGGGAACACCTCATCAAAAAGACCTTTGAGGCCATCCGGGGCGCGAAGAATGTGATTCTTCATTTTTACAATTCCACCTCCACCCTCCAGCGCAAGGTGGTTTTCCACATGGACTGCGACGAGATTACCAAAATCGCCACCGACGCCGCCGATCTCATCTATGAGATGTCCCAGCCCATGATTGCCGAGGGCATGAACCTCCGCTTTGAGTATTCCCCCGAGTCCTTCATGGGCACGGAGATGGACTACGCCGTGGAAATCTNCCAGGCGGTGCTGGAGCACCTCCACGCCACGCCGGAAAAGAAGGTCATTTTGAATCTCCCCACCACGGTGGAGAACTGCATGCCCAACCAGTTCGCTGACATGCTGGNATACTTNATCCGCAAACTTCCCGGCCGGGACCGCGCCGTCATCTCCCTCCATCCCCACAATGACCGGGGCTGCGGCGTGGCCACCACGGAGATGGGCCTGCTGGCCGGAGCCGACCGNGTGGAGGCCACCCTCTTCGGCAACGGGGAGCGCACCGGAAACGTGGACATGGTGACCCTGGCCATGAACATGTATACCCAGGGCGTGGACCCGGAGCTGGACTTCTCCAACATCAACAAAATCAAGGAGATGTTCGAGCGGTGCACCAAGATGCCCGTGGGCGANCGCCAGCCCTATGTGNGCAAGCTGGTCTTTACGGCNTTCTCCGGCAGCCATCAGGACGCCATTAACAAGGNCGTCCAGTATATGAAGACCTCCGGCACGGAGTATTGGGAAATCCCGTATCTCCCCATCGACCCCGCCGACGTGGGCCGGGAGTACGAGCCCATCATCCGCATCAACTCCCAGTCCGGCAAGGGCGGCGCGGCCTATATCATGGAGCACGACTTCGGCTTCGACCTGCCCAAGTCCATGCAGCCGGAGTTCGGCCACATCGTCCAGGTGGAGACGGACAAAGTGGGCAAGGAGGTCGCCCCGGAGCGGATCAACGAGCTGTTCCACCAGGAGTATATCGGGGCGANGCANNCCTATCAGCTCATCAAGCACGCCTTCCGGGAGACTGTGGACGCCGAGGGCCACTCCCATGTGGCTTTCCAGGGGACTCTCCGCCACACGGACACGGTGTTCGAGGTNTCNGGCGAGGGCAACGGCCCCATCGACGCCTTCTTCAACGCCATTCAAGGCGAGAAAATCGACCGCTTCACCTTCCTGGACTACGCCTCCCACGCCATCACCGACGGTTCCGACTCCCAGGGCGTGGCCTATATCCTCCTTCAGGACCGGCGCACCGGCAAGCAGTACTGGGGCGTGGGGCTCAGNCACAACATCAACCTGGCGCCTCTCCGGGCCATCCTGTCCGCCGTCAACCGGGCNAAGCGGGNATAAGCGGNCTTGCGGATATTCATGAATTCATAAGGAGCGTGACAACAAATGGGAATGACCATGACGCAGAAAATCCTGGCCAAGCACGCGGGGCTTCCTTCCGTCCGGGCGGGGCAGCTGATCCAGGCGAAGCTGGACCTGGTGCTAGGCAACGACATCACCACCCCCGTGGCGGTCAA
This sequence comes from Oscillibacter sp. CU971, assembly GCF_905219725.1. Taxonomy (NCBI): domain Bacteria; kingdom Bacillati; phylum Bacillota; class Clostridia; order Eubacteriales; family Oscillospiraceae; genus Oscillibacter; species Oscillibacter sp. CU971. The sequence goes on along the minus strand of NZ_CAJMXG010000186.1, from coordinate 2,813 downwards.
CGAGTTTGAGGCGGCGGGCTTTGACAAGGTGTTCGACAAGAGCAAAATCGCCCTGGTAATGGACCACTTCGCACCCAACAAGGACATCAAGGCCGCCGCCCAGTGCAAGCAGTGCCGCGCCTTCGCCCGGCGGTTTGACATCGACAACTACTTCGACGTGGGGGAGATGGGCATCGAGCACGCCCTGCTGCCGGAAAAGGGCCTGGTGGCCCCCGGCGAGGCCGTTATCGGCGCGGACTCCCACACCTGCACCTACGGGGCCCTGGGGGCCTTCTCCACCGGCGTGGGGTCCACGGACATGGGCGCCGCCATGGCGGCGGGGGAGACCTGGTTCAAGGTGCCCTCCGCCATCAAGGTGAACCTCACCGGGAAGCTCCGGCCCTTTGTCTCCGGCAAGGACGTGATCCTGACCCTTATCGGCATGATCGGCGTGGACGGAGCCCGGTATCAGTCCCTGGAGTTTGCCGGGCCCGGCGTTGCCGAGCTCTCTATCTACGACCGGCTGACCATCTCCAACATGGCCATTGAGGCCGGGGCGAAGAACGGCATTTTCCCTGTGGACGCGGTGACGAAAGCTTACGTGGAGGGCCGGGTAAACCGCCCCTGGACCGCCTATGAGGCGGACGGCGACGCGGAGTACGAGCGCACCGTGGACATCGACCTTTCCCAGGTGGACTGCACCGTGGCCTATCCCCATCTCCCCGAGAACGCTCACAGCGCCCGGGAGGGGAAGGACATCCGAATCGACCAGATTGTCATTGGCTCCTGCACCAACGGGCAGCTGCCCGATTTGGAGGCCGCCGCCGCCATTTTGAAGGGGAAGCACCTGGCCAGAGACGTCCGGGGCATCGTCATTCCCGCCACCATGAGCGTCTACCGGGAGGCTATGCGCCGGGGGCTCACGGACATTTTCCTGGACGCGGGCTGCATCGTCTCCACCCCCACCTGCGGGCCGTGCCTGGGCGGCTATATGGGGATTCTGGCCGCCGGGGAGCGCTGCGTCTCCACCACGAACCGCAACTTCGTGGGCCGCATGGGCCATGTGGACAGCGAGGTCTACCTGGCCTCTCCCGCCGTGGCCGCCGCGTCCGGCGTCGCGGGGCACATCTGCCATCCTGAGGAGGTTTGAACATGAATGTACAGGGAACCGTCCATAAATACGGGGATCATGTGGACACCGACGTCATCATCCCCGCCCGCTATCTGAACACCCCGGACCACAAGGAGTTGGCCGCCCACTGCATGGAGGACATCGACAAGGACTTTATCCATAAGGTAAAGCCCGGGGACGTGATGGTGGCCGGGGTCAACTTCGGCTGCGGCTCCTCCCGGGAGCACGCCCCCATCGCCATCAAGGCCAGCGGAGTGAGCTGCGTCATCGCGGCCACTTTCGCCCGGATTTTTTACCGGAACGCCATCAACATCGGCCTGGCCATTTTGGAGTGCCCCGCGGCAAGCGGCGGCATCTCCGACGGGGACCAGGTGGCGGTGGACTTCGACACGGGCGTCATCACCAACGTGACGAAACACGAGACCTATCAGGCGGAGCCCTTTCCGCCGTTTATCAAGGACATGATCGAAAAGGGCGGGCTTATGGCCTCCTTGAAGGCCGGAAAGGCGGACAAATGAACAAGACCATTGCCGTCATCCGGGGCGACGGAATCGGCCCCGAGATCGTAAGCGAGGCCATCGGCGTGCTGGACGCCGTGGCGGAGAAATTCGGACATGCCTTCACCTATCAGGAGGCTCCCATGGGCGGCTGCGCCATTGACGCCTTCGGCGTGCCCCTGCCGGATTCCAGCCTGGAGACCTGCCTGCGCTCCGACAGCGTGCTGCTGGGGGCGGTGGGGGGCCCCAAGTGGGACGCCCAGCCCTCCGCCAACCGGCCGGAGCGGGGGCTTTTGAAGCTCCGCTCCGCCATGGGCCTGTATACGAATATCCGGCCCGCCCGGATGTTTTCCGACCTTGCCGCCGCCTGCCCCCTCCGGGCGGACATCGCGGCGAAGGGCATCGACTTCGTGGTGGTCCGGGAGCTCATCGGCGGCATGTACTTCGGCGAGCACACCACCTCCCAGGTGGACGGGGAGCAGAAGGCCGTGGACGTGTGCTCTTACAGTGAGCATGAGGTCCGCCGGGTGGCCCGGGTGGCCTTTGACATGGCCCGGAAGCGCCGGGGCCGGGTGACCTCCATCGACAAGGCCAACGTGCTGGACACTTCCCGCCTGTGGCGGAAGACGGTGGAGGAAACGGCGAAGGACTACCCGGACGTGGAGCTCCTCCATATGTATGTGGACAACGCCGCCATGCAGCTGGTCCGGGACCCCAGCCAGTTTGACGTGATTGTGACGGAGAACCTCTTCGGGGACATCCTCTCCGACGAGGCCAGCCAGATCACCGGCTCCATCGGCATGATTCCGTCCTCCAGCATGGGGGAGGGGACCCGGGGCCTCTATGAGCCCATCCACGGCTCCGCCCCGGACATCGCCGGGCAGGACAAGGCCAACCCCATCGGCACCATTCTGGCGGCGGCCATGATGCTGCGCTACAGCTTCGACATGAGCGCCGAGGCCGGCGCGGTGGAAGCCGCGGTGGATCGGACGCTGAAAGCGGGCTTCCGCTGCGGGGACATTCTGAACGAGGGCGGGAAGCTCTTGGGCTGCAAGGCCATGGGGGCGGAGATCCGGGCCCGGATTTGAACAGGAGGAATTTAAAAGGGGGAGGCGTTTCAGCCTCCCCCTCAGCTTGTCGAAAAAGTCTGCCTACCGGCAGACTTTTTCATGTAAAGATGATAAAATAGGGAGTAAGGGGTGAGG
>NZ_CAJMXG010000185.1:0-5885 GCF_905219725.1 Oscillibacter sp. CU971 | reverse complement strand
TGCTTTTTCTCAATCCCGATATAATTGTCGGCAAAAAGAAGATAAACCCAAGCAGGAGGACAAATGCGGCCGCCACGATACCAGCAGCTTGAAATAGTTCCTGTATCGCTTCCGGGATAGAACCGCTGGAGACCAACAAGCTGATGAAATAGAATACGTTCACCTTTCTTTCCTCTCCTTTTTCTGCAAGGCCCTTCCGCTTCACTGGACGGCCCCGCTGTAATCTAAACAGCTCCGCCATGGGGGACACATACCTGGCTGGTATGCTCCCCGCACGGCTTCCACTGCCGAGATAACAAATAAAATGCGTGTACAGGCATAATAATCCCATACACGCACAATCACGCACAATCAGTCTTTGCTATGTGCTTAACACAACCAGTACAAGAACATCTTGAAAAAGTCGCAATGATGCCTTATACTATATTCGTGGTACTACTGAAGCAGTTGTGTATGGATGCCGACATCATCCTGCATAGTGCATAGAGGGCGGCAACCCTCTATGCACACCGCACTATCTGCTATCTCGTACCATTATTCTACTTGATGCACCACCATTCGTCAAGTGCGGATTTCAAATGATGCAGATTTATTTGTGTCAGGGCCTCATTATGCGAAAAATACCCACCACCCTTTCTTTCCAGAAAAGGCGGTGGGCTTTTTTTCGGACGCGGTAATCTCTTAACTTAATGACATTGGCTCTCCGGCAGCAGGATTTTCATCGCAGTCAGTTTTTCCAGCGGGATTTTACTAAGTGCGGGCTTGATATGGTTTTCGATAAAGCCCCGGCAGGTCTTGTAGGACGAGGCTCGAACTTGCAGCTTGGCGCAGTTCTCCGCCCAAGCATCCAGCCATTGGCCCGCAGTGCAGTGTTCCGCTTTGATATCCAGCGGCTTCATGCGGTGTTATCAAAAAATTCGTATTTGCCGCCTACCGGAAAACAGCCTTTTATTCATACATTTCCCCACTCTATTTGGGAGGCCAGGAAAAGGATCGCTCTTTGTTTATTGCGGCTCACTAGGCCGTAACACGGGCCAGTCTACCGTATCGCTGTCCGTTCTCCTCTTCCCTTCAGGGGCAGGGGGGCCGGGGCTTTCTCTGGCGAGTGCGGACGGCGTATAGCCGGGCGCGATGCTTTCCCCACCCCGCCCAAGGGTGGGAAAACGCGCCTTCGCAGCTATTCCCTAATTTGGGAAACACGGCATCCTGCCCGCACCCCAGTGAGAAGGCCCTCTTACATTTATCGTTTTACAGGAAGGTTGGATAAGTATCTTCCGCAGAATGCAGCCTTCTGATTTTCAGCACTGGGCCTTTGCCCAGGCACGCACTTTAATAGGCCCTGGATAGTTCCGCCCGTTTGACACTTCTTGTGCGTCTTTCCGTTTACAGCATCCCTAAACTGCGGAAGAGGAAGGTATAGAAGAACATTGTAAAAATCGACAGTATGGTTCCGGCACAGACCAACTGGCCCGCCAAGGGCCCGTCCGCTCCCATAGCCACCGCCATGGGATAGGAGGCCACGGCGGTAGGGGCGGCGAAGAGGACCATCAACCCGCACAGGCTTTGGTTCCGGAAGCCCAGAGCCACAGAGAGGGGCAGGAATATCAGCGGGATCAAAACCATCCGCAGGGCGAGCCCCAAAAACAGCGGGCGGCGGTTTGCCCGGGCCTGCCCCAAGTCCAAGCCAACGCCCAAAGAGATGAAGCTGATCGTAGTGGTTACTCCAGCCACATCCTTCACCACACCCCACAGCAGCTCCGGCATTCGGAAAGGCAGGGCCGACGCCGCAATCGCAGCCAGCGCCGCCACCACCATGGGGTTTTTCAGGATGGACAGCACCAGGCGCTTCGGCTCCGCCCGGCCGGAGCGGCCCATCTCCAGGACGATGACGCTCAGCGCGTTGGTCAGGGGCACTACTATGGCCCCCAGAAGGGCCACGGGACCCACGTTCCCCTCGCCAAAAATGGACTCCGCCACGGCAATGCCAAAGAGGATGTAGTTGGACCGGATCATCGCCTGCCCGATGGAGGCGGCCTGGGCCCGGCTTTTTACCAGCCTTGGCGGCAAAAGCAGAGCGGTTGGGAAAATCACCAGCACCAGCGACAAGGCGGCGAAGACGGCCTCCTCCGGGGCAAAGCTCTGGGAAAGGTCAGTTTCGTAAATATTCTTGAACAGCAGCACCGGCATGAACACCCGAAAGGTCAGCTTGTCCACATTCCGCATGACGGTCCGGTCCATGATGCCTGCCTTTCGCACCCCCACGCCCAGTATAATCAACAGCGCCATGGGCAGGACGACTCGCAAAGCCGCCAGGAAACTCTCCGGCATGATACCGCTCCTTCCGTTTACAGGCTATAAGTTCAAGGCGTTACTTGCGTAGTATGTGGATGGCGAAGCCGCCGAATTCACCGTCCAAATACACATTTTTCAGCTTCCCCGCCTCGTCGTAAGCGGCGGTGTCCATATTGAAGGAGAAGCCCTTCTCCTTCAGCTCCTCCACGGCGGACTCCAGGTCTGGCGTGGCCATGGCCACATGGCCGTTGACGCCCAGAAAGGGCGCTTTCATACACTCGAAATAAGAGCCGGCGAACTCGGACTTCTGCCCGTGACGGGGCGTGAGATGAAACATCAGGCTGAGAAGCTGCGCCAGCTTTTCGGCCTCCTCGGGGTTGGGGGTGTTGATGCCTACGTGCACCAGCTCAAACGTGTTATTCATGGATGATCCTCCTACAGTGTTGTGGGAAAAGCGCCCGCCACCGAAGGATGGCGGGCGTCTTTCGGGAAAACGTCAGACTGCCGCGGTATTCTGGCGCCGGGAGAAGATCAGGCACCAGGCCACCAGGACGACGCCCATAGCGATGCCGATCAGGTCGAACATGCTGCCGGGCATGATGAACATCAGCGCGGCGGCAAAGAACAAAACCCGCTCCGCCGCAGAGAGATTCTTGCCCATATACCCCGCTACGCCGGCGGCNAGGAAGAAGGTGGNGCAGNCGGTCATGGCGCAGGAGATCAAAATCTCCGTCACTGTGCCGATGAGCAGAATGGACGGACGGTAGACGAACATGAAGGGAGCGATAAAGGCCGTGATGGCGAAGAAGAACGCCTTCCAGCCCGTCTTCCAGGCGCTGGCGTTGGCGATGCCCGCCGCGGTAAAGGAGGCCAGGCACACCGGCGGCGTGATCTGGGCCACAACGCCGAAGTAGAAGATGAACATATTCGCCACCAGCGCCTCAATGCCCAGGCCCTGGATAGCGGAGCAGAACAGGGTGTTGGCAATCAGGTACGCCGCCACGGTGGGCAGCGCCATGCCCAGCATCAGGCAGCCGACGGCGGCCACAACCAGAGCCAGCAGCAGGCTGTTGTTTCCGGAGGTGCCGATGAGCTTGGCCACCTTTACGGCCACGCCGGAGCGGACCACAATGCCGATCATGATGCCGCAGGCCGCGGTGGGGATGGCCACGTTGGCGGCTTGGCGGACGCCCTCGATCAAAGTCTCCATCAATTGCCTGGCGCTCATACGGGTGTCCTTGGAGAGCATACACAGGATAATGGACAGCGCGGTGCAGTATATGGCAGCTCTGGGCATGGACATACCCGCGAAGATCATGATGACCAGCAGGATAATGGGTACCAGGCGGTAGACACGGGGCAGGATGGGAGAGCCCTGGTATTTCAGCGCGTCATTGGTAGTGGACATCTGCTTTTTCTTGGCCAGCAGATGGACCAGAATGAACACCGCGCCGAAATAGGCCACGGCGGGCAGGATGGCGGCGGTGGCGATGTCCATGTAGGGAATGCCGATCATCTCCGCCATGATAAAGGCGCCCGCGCCCATGATGGGGGGCATGATCTGTCCGCCGGTGGAGGCCACGGACTCCACGGCGCCGGCCTCCTCGGGGGTGTAGCCGGCCTTTTTCATCAGGGGAATGGTCAAAACGCCGGTGGTGGACACGTTGGCCACGGCGGAGCCGGAGATCATGCCAAGCAAACCGGAGGAGAGGACCGCCGCCTTGGCGGGGCCTCCGGCGGTTTTGTCGCTGAGCTTCATGCCCGCGTCAATCAGCACGCCGCCTCCGCCGCAGTTGGAGAAGAAGGCGCCGAACACCATGAAGTAGAACAGCGTGCCCACGGAGGCGGACAGAGGAGAACCAAAGATGCCGTTCTGGCTCAGCATGAGGGTTTCGCAGAACTGGGCGAAGTTCATGCCCGCGAAGCGGAAGATGCCGCTGATGTACTGGCCGAAAAAGGCGTAGGCCATAAAGAAGAGAATGACGACAAACAGCGCCAGGGAAACCACCCGCCGGACCGCCTCCATCAGCACGAACAGCAGCAGCACCGCCACGGTGATGTCCAGTGTGGTCATGGGGTCCACGTTATAAACCCGCAGGTTCAGTGCGTTGGCGTGGGAGAGGAAGTACCAGCAGATGAACAGGGTGGCTCCGATTAAAAAGCCGTCGTAAATCCACCAGAGCTGGCGGGCCTTGCTCTCCTTGTTTTTGCATTTTTCCGCCATGGGGTTAAAGAGGAAGACGATGATCAGGGCATAGCACAGGTGCAGCGGAATCTGCGCCCAGGGCTGAAGCGGCGTCCCCAGTTTGATGTACAGCTGGAAAACGGTCATGGTGACGGCCAGAACGGCCAGGGTCCAATAGCGCCACCTGGGCATGCTTTTCAGCATGCGCGCGATTTTCGAGTCCTCATCGGGCTCGCTGGCCAAGGCCTTTGCCTTCGCGTCCAGGTCGCTTTTGCCCCCGGCGCCGGTCTGCTTTTTAAAAATACTCATGAATCCTCCTGTCTAAGAGGGCGGGCGCCTGAGCGGCGCCCGCCCTTTCTTTGCGGCAGAGTTTTTTCGAGAAAAATGGAGCCGGACTTACTGGATATAGCCCATCTCGCGGTAGTAGCGCTCCGCGCCGGGATGCAGGGGGTTGCCGCCCAGCTTCTCGGAGTCCATGCAGGTGGCCACATCCCAGGGAGACAGGGAGTTATAGGTTCCCACCAGTGCGTCGCGGTTCTCGCACAGGGTCTTGGTAACCTGATAGATCACGTCCTCGCTGGCGGTGTCGGCGGCGAAGATGGAGTCGGGAGAGCCGGGGAGAACGATCTCGCTGGTCTGGCCCTTGAAGGAGTCGGCGGGGACGGTGATGCGCTGGAAGCCCTTCTCGGTGACGAACCAGTCGATCAGCTCGTCGCCCCACTGGAGGAAGGTCACGTCGCAGGTGGTGGCAATTTCCGCCATGGTGGAGGAGCTGGAGGAGGTGTGGTCAATGTAGAAGTCGATCTTGCCGTCCTGAAGGGCCGCCTGGTTCTCGGAGCCGGACTGGTTGGTGATGGAACCGCCCCAGCTCTCCAGGTCCTCCTGGGTCACGCCGAAGTACTCAAGGAGAAGGTACGCGCCCTGGGCGTCCATGGAGCCCACGGGGGAGCAGCCGATGCGCAGGGGGAGCTTCTGCTCGAAGATCTCCTCGATGGTGGAGACATTGTGCTTGGTCAGGAAATCGTTGGAGATGCAGTTGATGTAGCACACCGCGGTCAGGCCGCCGATGACGGCGGAGTAGCCGCTGGTGGGAGCCTTGCCCAGGGTGCCCTCTTCCCGGGCCCACTTGGCGGGAGCGGCGTTGATGAACGCCAGATCCACGCCGCCGCCGGCGAACAGATAAGGAGCGCCCATGCCGCCGGGGTTGGTGGGCTGCACGTCTACCAGGCCGAAGCCGCCCTGGTTTTCCAGGTACTTGCTCATTTCAACAATGATGTTGTAAGAGCCGGAGCCCACAGCGTCGGAGGAGAAGACAATGGTCTCGCTGGAGAAATCGGCGGAGTCGCTGCCGCTGTCGGCGGGGGTGGAGGAGCCGGAGTCCGCGGGGGCGGAGGAGCCGGAATCCGCG
>NZ_CAJMXG010000184.1:0-5981 GCF_905219725.1 Oscillibacter sp. CU971 | reverse complement strand
GTCGTTTGGCTAGAGGATGCGGGCCCGGCGGGGGGTATTGGATATGACCAGGGCCGAGCTGGCCGCTTTGCTGGGGGTCTCCCCTTCCGCCGTGGGAAATTATGAGACGGGGGTCAGCTTTCCCAAGGAGGAGATTATGCTGCGGCTCTTTGACTCCCTGGAGGTGGACCCGAACACCTTGTTTCAAGACAGCTTTCAGTACAACAAGCGGGCCTTGGACCCGAAGGAACAGAGGCTGCTGGAAGGATACCGGGGGCTGTCCGCTTTGGGGCGGGAGACGGTGCGGACCATGGTGGAGGCGCTGTGCGCCTGCCGGGACGAGGCGGAGAAGTCCCCTGGAGCGGCGGAGCCCCGGATGATCCCCCTCTACCGGACCCCTGCCGCCGCCGGGTACGCCGCCCCGGCCTTTGGGGAGGATTTTGATTACATTCCCGTCACGGGGGACGTGCCCCCGGCGGCGGAGTTCGCCGTGCGGATTCAGGGAGACTCCATGGCCCCCTACATTGCCGACGGGTCTGTGGCCTATGTGAACCGGGACCCCTTGAAGGCGGGAGACGTGGGAATTTTCTGCGTGGATGGGGACGTGTTTTGCAAGCAGTACTACAAGGACCCGGCGGGAATTGTGTACCTCTTTTCCCTGAACCGGGCCCGGGCGGACGCGGATGTGGTCCTGCCCTCCTCCGGCGGGCGGAGCCTGGTGTGCTTCGGGCGGGTGATTCTGCGGGCTTTCCCCCTGCCGGGGCGGTGAGGGCGGTTCCTGGCGAGAAAGCGCCCGGCGCTCCGCGATAAAATCTCCGGATGGACGCGCCCGCTCCCCGGAAACGGTTGACAATTCCGCCCTGGGCGGATAAAATAAACTCGTTATTTTAGGATCCTAAATAGGAAAGGAACGAAAACGCTATGGCTACGGATAAAAGACAAGTGGACGCCATCACCGCCCGGGACGCGGACTTTGCCCAGTGGTACACCGACGTCTGCAAAAAGGCGGAGCTCATCGACTACACCTCCGTCAAGGGCATGTTCATCTACCGGCCCNACGGCTACGCCATCTGGGAGAACATCCAGGGCGAGCTGGACCGCCGCTTCAAGGAGACGGGCCACGAGAACGTCTANCTCCCGGTGCTGATCCCCGAGTCCCTGCTCCAGAAGGAGAAGGACCATGTGGAGGGCTTCGCCCCGGAGTGCGCCTGGATTACCATGGGCGGCAGCGAGAAGCTGGAGGACCGCCTCTGCGTCCGCCCCACCTCCGAGACCCTCTTTTGCGAGCATTACGCCAATATCATCCACTCCTGGCGGGACCTTCCGAAGCTCTATAACCAGTGGTGCAGCGTCCTGCGGTGGGAGAAGACCTCCCGCCCCTTCCTCCGCCACCGGGAATTCCTCTGGCAGGAGGGCCACACCATNCCNGCGGACGAGNCNGAGGCCCGGGAGGAGACGNTGCGGATGCTGAACGTCTACGCGGACTTCATGGAGAACTTCCTGGCCATGCCCGTCCTCCGGGGCCGGAAGACGGACAAGGAGAAATTCAAGGGGGCCGAGGAAACCTACACCGTGGAGTGCATGATGCACGACCACAAGGCCCTCCAGGCGGGCACCAGCCACTATTTCGGGGACGGCTTCGCCAAGGCCTTCGGCATTACCTACACCGGGAAGGACAACCAGCTCCACCACCCCCACCAGACCAGCTGGGGCGTCTCCACCCGGATGATCGGCGGCATCATCATGACCCACGGAGACGACAACGGCCTGGTGCTGCCCCCCCGGGCGGCTCCCATCCAGGCGGTGGTCATCCCCGTGGCGGCCCACAAGCCCGGCGTGCTGGACGCGGCGGCGGCCCTCCGGGACCGGCTGAAAACCGCCGGGGTACGCTCCAAGATGGACGATTCCGACAATTCCCCCGGCTGGAAGTTTGCGGAATACGAGATGAAGGGCGTGCCCCTCCGGGTGGAGATCGGCCCCAAGGACATGGAGAAGGAGCAGTGCGTGGTGGCCCGCCGGGACACCGGCGAGAAGGTGACGGTCCCCCTGGCGGNGTTGGAGGAGACGNTGAAGAAGCTCCTGGACGAGGTCCATGACANCATGTACGCGCAGGCGCTCCAAAACCGGGAGGACAACACCTTCGACATCGCCTCTCCCGAGGAGGCCAAGGCCATCGCCGAGGGGAAGGGCGGCTTCCTGCGGTCCAAGTGGTGCGGCTCCTTGGAGTGCGAGCTGGCCATGAAGGAGCGGGCGGGGGTCAGCTCCCGCTGCATGCCCCTGAAGCAGAGCGGAACGGAGGGCGTGTGCCCCGTGTGCGGCAAGCCCTGCAAGACCGATATTTACTGGGGCGTGGCCTATTAAGGACCCAAAGGGGGAGCGGCGCTCCCCCTTTTTCCCACTCCAGAAAGGAGGCCGCTCCATGGAACGCCGCCGCTATCGAGTGTTAGACACCATCCGGGGCTGCGCCCTTGTCAGCATGATCCTCTACCACGCCTGCTGGGACCTTGTTTATCTATTCGGCATGGACTGGCCCTGGTACCACGGCTTCGCCGCCCACGTCTGGCAGCAGAGCATCTGCTGGACCTTCATCCTCCTCTCCGGCCACTGCTTCGCCCTGGGCCGCCATCAGCTCCGGCGGGGGCTGACGGTGTTTTTCTGCGGAGCTCTCATTACCGCCGCAACGTGGTTTTTTATGCCGGAAAACCTGGTGCTGTTCGGCGTGCTGACCCTGCTGGGATCTTCCATGCTGCTGGCAAACGGCTTCCGGGGCCTTCTCCGGCGGGTTCCNCCCCGGGCGGGGNTGGCGGGGAGCTTCCTTTTGTTTCTGGTGTTCCGGGACGTGAACGCCGGATATCTGGGCTTTGAAGGGGCCCGGTTTTTCCGCTTCTGGGATGGGGAACGGAATCTGTGCACGGCCTTCGCGGGCTTCCCTCCGGCGGATTTCTTTTCTACGGATTACTTTTCCATCCTGCCCTGGTTCTTCCTCTTTTTGACGGGGTACTTCCTCTTTCGCCTCCGGCCGGAGGAGGCCCGGGAGATCCGGCCGCTTCCCCTGGTCACCGCCATGGGCCGCCGCTCCCTTCTCATTTACATGCTCCACCAGCCGGTGATCTACGGATTGCTGGCGGTCCTGCATCGCGCCGGATAAAACCCCTGTCCGGCGCAAACCCTTTTNCCGGAGGTGCTTCCATGAACANGCTGGTCCTGGGCGTCCTGGCCCACGTGGACGCCGGAAAAACCACCCTCTCCGAGGCGCTGCTCTATCAGNGCGGGGCCATCCGCCGCCTGGGCCGGGTGGACCACCGGGACGCCTTTCTGGACACCGACGAGATGGAGCGGGAGCGGGGCATCACCATCTTCTCCAAGCAGGCGGAGTTCTCCCTGGGGGACCTGGCCGTCACGTTGCTGGACACCCCGGGCCATGTGGATTTCTCCGCCGAGGNGGAGCGGGTCCTCCAGGTTCTGGACTGCNCGGTTTTGGTGGTCAGCGGCTCCGACGGGGTCCAGGCCCACACCCGGACCCTCTGGCGGCTGCTGGAGCGGTACGCCGTGCCCACATTCCTCTTTATCAACAAGATGGACCTGGCGGGCACGGACCGGGAAGCCCTTCTGGCGGAGCTGAAAGCCCGGCTGGACAGCGGCTGTGCGGATTTTTCCCTGCCGCCGGAGGCTTTGGCGGAGGAGGCCGCCGTCTNCGACNAGGCCCTGCNGGAGCGGTANCTGGAGACCGGGGAGCTGGCGGAGGAGGACCTGACGGACCTTGTCCGGCGNCGGAAGCTGTTCCNCTGCCTCTTCGGCTCGGCCCTGAAGCTGGAGGGGGTGGAGGCCCTGCTGGAGGCCCTCCGCCGCCACGCGCCCCTGCGGGCCTATCCGGCGGCCTTTGGGGCCCGGGTGTTCAAGGTCTCCCGGGACGCCCGGGGGGCGCGCCTCACCTGGATGAAGATCACCGGCGGGGCGCTCCGGGCCAAGGACCTCCTCACCAACCGCCGCCCCGACACCCCNGAGGAAGAGGTCTGGGAGGAAAAGGCGGACCAGCTCCGCCTCTACTCCGGGGAGAAGTTCCAGCCCGTGGACAGCGCCCCCGCCGGAACGGTGGTGGCGGTCACGGGCCTGAGCCGGGCCCTCCCCGGCCAGGGGCTGGGCCACGAGACCGCCTGGACCGTCCCGGCCCTGGAGCCGGTGCTGGCCTATCAGATGCAGACGGAGGCGGACCCCTCCGCCGCCTTGAAGGCCCTGCGGCTCTTGGAGGAGGAGGACCCCCAGCTCCGGGTCTCCTGGGCCGCCGGAGCCGTCCGGGTCCAGCTGATGGGAGAGGTCCAGACGGAGATTTTGCAGCGCCGCCTGCGGGAGCGCTTCGGCATCGAGGCCCAATTCGGCGCGGGGCGGGTGGTGTACCGGGAGACCATCGCCGCCCCCGTGGAGGGCGTGGGCCACTTCGAGCCCCTGCGGCANTATGCCGAGGTCCATTTGCTCCTGGAGCCCCTGCCCCGGGGGACGGGCCTCCGCTTTGCCGCGGTCTGCCCGGAGGACCAGCTGGACGGCCACTGGCAGCGCCTTGTTTTGACCCACCTCTGGGAAAAGCCCCACCTGGGGGTCCTGACCGGCTCACCCATCACGGATATGAAAATTACCCTCACGGCGGGCCGGGCCCACGAAAAGCACACCGAGGGCGGCGACTTCCGCCAGGCCACCTACCGGGCGGTGCGCCAGGGGCTCATGAGCGCGGAGAGTATCCTTTTGGAGCCCTGGTACGCCTTCCGCCTGGAGCTGCCCGCCGCCCAGCTGGGCCGGGCGCTGAACGACGTTCAGCAGATGGGCGGCGAGGCGGAGCCGCCGGAGGCCCTGGGAGAGGAGGCCGTCCTCACCGGCCAGGCCCCGGTGGCCGCCATGGGGGACTACGCNAAGGAGCTGGCGGCCTACACCCGGGGACAGGGCCGCTTGAGCCTCCGCCCTGCCGGGTACCGGCCCTGCGGAGATCCGGAAACGGTCGTGGAGGCCCTAGGCTATGACCCGGAGCGGGACGTGGAGAACACGCCGGACTCCGTCTTTTGCGCCCACGGCGCGGGCTACACGGTGAAGTGGAGCGACGTCCCCGCCCAGGCCCATGTGGTGAGCGGCGTCCGCCCCGGCGCCCCAAAGCCCGGGGAAACCAAGGAGCCGGAGACCCGCCGGAGCGCCGCCTACGCCGGGACCATCGAGCAGGACAAGGAGCTCCAGGCCATTTTCGAGCGGACCTACGGCGCGGTGAAGCGCCGGGACTTCCTGCCCCCCAAGGCCCCCCGCCGTCCCGTCTCATCCGACGCGCCGGAGCGCCGGAGCGTCTCCCGCCAGCCCGCGGGGCCGGAGTATCTGCTGGTGGACGGGTACAACATCATCTTCGCCTGGGACGAGCTGGAGGCCATGGCCCGGGAGAGCCTGGACGCGGCCCGGAAGGCCCTGTGCGACCTTCTTTGCAACTACCAGGGTTACCGGAAATGCGAGGTCATCGCCGTCTTTGACGCCTATAAGGTCCGGGGGGGCCAGGGGTCTGTGGAGAAGTACCACAGCATCCATGTGGTCTACACCAAGGAGGCGGAGACGGCGGACGCCTANATCGAGCGGGCCACCTATGAGCTGGGGAAGCGCCACCGGGTCCGGGTGGCCACCTCCGACGGGCCGGAGCAGCTGATCATCCTGGGCCACGGGGCCCTCCGGGTTTCCGCCGCCGCCTTCCGGGAGGAGGTGGAGGCGGTTCAAGGCCAGATCGCCCGAATCCTGGCCCAAAACAACCGCCGGGGCCACGGGGCCCTCCGGGCCGCCATGGAACGGGCGGAAAAGCGAAAGGAGGAATGAGCATGCGGACGCTGCTGACCGCGCTGGCCGCGTATTNCGGCTGCGCNGCNGCCCGGCGGTACCTGGACCGTCCCGGCCGGCCCGAGAGGGACTATCTGGGGGGCCGGGTCCGGCGAAAGCCCCTGTGGAACGAGGGGGCGGCCTTTTCCCTGCCCATCCCGGAGGAGGCC
>NZ_CAJMXG010000183.1:0-6021 GCF_905219725.1 Oscillibacter sp. CU971 | reverse complement strand
TCTACCGTTAGATGTATAATATAGACAGTTCAAGAGGAAAGGGGGTGGTTAAGATGGCCAATAAAAAGCGCCGTAGGCGCAAGCCCACGGCGCAGCCCAAAAGAATGGAAAGTCTTGCGGACAACATTCTGGCGGGCGTGATCTCCGGCCTGGTGGTTCTGGCAATTCAAAAATTGCTGAACTGGTAAAAGGCCAGGGGGGTGTGGGGTCCCGAAACCCCACACCCTCATTATAAAACAATCAACATTCATTGTCAATAGGAGGGCGCAAGAATGAAATTTTTAATTTCCCTGGCCATTTTCGTGGCCGTGTTCGTCCCGGTCAAATACGGGATCCGGGCGGTCCGTCGGTATCTCAATAATAGGAGGGGTCAAAAGTGAAAACGCCGGAATTGATGGCGCGGGAAACGCTGAAAAACTCCAGCCTGGAAAAGCTGCTTGATTTATGGGAACTCACCGACAAAATGAACGGCCCGCAGGTTCCCACCGTGCGCGGGTGGTTGATGGACGAAATAGAGCGGCGAAACCCGGACGGGTTCGACGCATGGCTGGACCAGGACAGCCCGGAAGATCAGGACCTCCGCCGCTATGTCCTGGCCTGATACAAAGGACCCCCGGCACCGTGCCGGGGGTCCTCGCTTTACTCTTTCCGGTTCTCCAGACGGGTGATCTGCTCCAGCATTTGCCGGAATTTATCCCACCCAAACATGGCCGCAAAGGCCACGAAAAAGCCCAGGCCGATGGCGGCGGCCACCATGTACCAGACAATGGGGACGGCCAGGATCCGGCACACGGCGAAAAACGCCAGCAGGGTCACGGCCATGGCCACGATAAAGGCCAGCAGGTTGGTGGGCACCTTGTCCCAGGTCAGTTTCTTGACCACCTCCACAATGATGTTGGTGATCACCATAAGGATCAGCACCGCCAGCAGGATGGCCGAAAGAACGGCGGGAATGTACTGCAGAATGGTTTCCATGGTTATGTCCTCCCTAAATTTTTATTTCACAGCCCCGCCCAGGGCGCACAGCAGCGCGTCCAGGCNGGGGAATGTGCTGTAATTGGCCAGCCAATAGTCCGGCGTGTCGATCACGCCAGCGGCCACCAGGGTGCCCACGGCGTTGGCCACGGTGCTGGAGCGCGGCCCGGCCTTGGTGATCTTCTCCGCCGCCTTGACCAGCAGGCGGTCCAAATACTTGACCTTGCCGGACGCGGCGGCCTGCTGCCAGTAGTCCGGGGAGTTGATCNCGCCCAGCCGGGCCAGCTTTGCCACAGCTGCCGCCGCCTCGGTCAAATAGATCACCTGCCCCACCCGGATCAGGTTCTTGTTTTTGATCCCGTTGATAGCCGCCAGGGCGANCACAGTGGTGCCATAGCGGGCCGCGATCTTGCCCAGTGTATCACCCGCCACAACGGTGTGGGCGGTGCCCTGGACTGCGCTGGAGGCCCCCGTGGTGCCCGGCGTGGTGCCGGTTGTGGTTCCGCCCATTTTCTTGGCGATTGCCGCAAAGTCAGGGCAGATAAACCCGCGAATATACCGGCCATTGATGGCCATGGTCCGCTTGCCCACCTTGCCGCCGCTCATGTTGCCCTCTGTGACCACAAAGGACCCGGCGGAAACCTTGGTCACGATCCCGATGTGGTCCCCGGCCCCGGTGCAATCGCCCACGCCGTTGTCCTGCCAGTCATACACGCAGGCGTCCCCGATCTTGGGCGTGTGGGCGTCGTTCTCCACCCAAATGCCCAGCTTTTTGGCCACAAGGGTGTATTTCTCCACGCCGCACTCGGTCCCGGTGTACTTTGCGATCCCGGCCCGGATATAGGCCGCGCTCACCGTGGTGGCACAATAGGCGTCTTTCACCTGGACCTTGTACCCCCGCGCCAGGGGGCGGTAATTGTTGTATACCTCCAAAATGTCCAGGTGCTTGGCGCTGCCCTTGGTGGCCCCCACCCATGCGTTGATGGTGTCCGCCACTTTCTGGCGCAGTTGGTTCTCTGTCATTTGTATGCTGCCTCCCTTATAGGCCCACGTTCGGGGGTTCCTCCCGCTCGGTGGGCGGGTCCATGGGCGCGGCCTGGTGGCCGCCCCCGCTCGTTTTTGCGGCCNCCGCCGCCTTGTCCTTGNTGGTCTTGATCCAGCCCATGACGCCGTTTTCAAACCCGCAGACGCCGAACACGCAGGCGGTCAGGGTGGACGGCTCCGATCCTGTGTGCCAGAACACGGCCAGGTCTGCCACTGTATAGGACACAAGGATCACCGCCTCCAGGATCAGCACCTTGTCCATGGTTCCCATTTTCCCCTTGTCCCCGCCACCGTCCGGCTGGAGGCGGCTGGGACGGTACAGGCGCGGCCCCACAATCCGGCCCACCAGAACGCCCAGGGCGGTCCCCACAGCCATGGCCAGCGCGGCCACCACCACGGTGCCGGTCATGCTGCTACCGTTAGCAGGTAGAACAGGCCGCCGGCCAGCGCGGTGGCCAGCGCCCCCACCAGGCCATAAAGGAACTTGTCCACCATGCCGTCCCACCGCTTGCCCGGCTTCTTTTCGATGGCGTCCACCTTTGTCCCCAGGGCGGTCACGTCGGTTTTGATCTCCGCCATGGTTTCGGTCTGGTGCCGCTGCTCCGTGGCCATGACCTCCACGGCGGTGGCCAGCCGGTTCAGGGTGTCCACCTTTTCGTCCATTTCATCCAGCCGGTGGGTGTTGGATTTGCTCCGGGCGTCCACCTCCGCCAGCTTTACCGCCATTTCCTGCTCATTCATGCCTCACACCTCCAATTTTTCAACGGGGGCGCCGGTGGCCTCCGCGTATTTTTGCCGCAGGGCGGCGATCTCCCCCGCGTGGGTCAGGGCGTCATACTGGGCCAGCTGTGTGGCCTGGTCCTGTATGATCAAATTCTGCTGGTCGATGATGGCGCACAGGGCCGCGATCACTTCCACCTGGTTCACCGCCGCCGCGCCCCCTTTGCGCCCACGCCGATCAGTGCGGCAATATGCCGCAGGTCCTCCACGTTGGCCTCGAAAAAGTCATGGGACCACACCCAAAAATCCGCGTGATCCGCCCGCCTGTACCGGCAGGCCATGGGATCCGCCCACAGCTTTGCCCACCGCTCCCCGTGGCCCTTGTCCCGCTTGGACACAGCGGCAATAATGGCGGCGGTCAGTTTGCCGCGCTCCAGCCCGTGGCCGTCGCTGTCCCTGGCGAAATATTTATGGGCGCTTTCGCTGGTGGCGGCGCACAGGCGCAGGCCGTCCCGCTCCAGGAAACCGTCCACGGCCTCCACGGTGGTGCCATAGGGGATATTTACCTGGCCGCAGATGGCATTAAACCGCGCCCGCCGGGCCGCTATGTATTGCACCCGCTCCATGGCCTACACCTCCGCCACCACTTCCGTCCAGCCGTACACGCCCGGCTCCCACACGTTTCCGTCCTGGTCGCTGATCCAGTGTTTCCCGCCGTGGCTCACCTTGTCCCCGGCGTTGTAGGCGTCATGTGCGCCCACCGGCTGGGACCACTCCGGCCACTCCTCCGCCGGGTCCGCCACCCGTTTCCACAGGCTGGGGGAGGCGTCCGGGGTCCAGTCCGCTTGTGAAGTGTGATCCTGTAGGCATTGGTACAGCTGGCCGTCCGTATACCGGCGAATATTCCCGGCCTTATAGGCCACCGGCACCGCCCAGGGGGCGAAAAGGTCCGCGTGTTCCGCCGCCGTGGTGGCGTCAATGCTCCCGGCCTCCGCCAGCGTAACAAACATGATCCCGCCGGTTTCCGCCGCCCTGGTGATCTCGCTGCCCGCGTCTGTTTCCTCCAGCATGACGGTGGCCGCTGCACCCTCCATGTCCGGGCGGCCCAGCAGGTGGAAAACCTGGCCGCCGTGGACGATCCCAGCCGCCTCCGCCTCCTGGCACAAGGTAAAGCACCCATTTTCAGCCCGGCGGACATAGCTGGGGGCCTCGGTCATGGCCACGGTTTCCCCGTCCTTGATGATCTTATACACGGCTTTCTCCTCCTCTGAATGTTGCATGAATGATCCGGCGCAGGTGTTTGACCCGCCCGTGGTCGTCGAAATTTTCATAATAGGCGATATGCCCCTGCAGCTGGTCCTCCGCCTGCTGGACGGTCATTTCCCCGGCGTCCACTTTCCGCTTGTAAAGGTGGATTTTCCGCCGGGCCGCTTTCATTCCGTCCCTGGATCCGTGCGTGATCACCCGCCCGGTTTCGGTCAGGTAAAACTTGCATTTGCAAAAACGAAACGGCTTTGTCAGCGGCACAATATGGCATTTGTTCCGGTTGACCTGTAGGCCCATGGCCTCCGCCCGGCGGATCGTTTCCTCCATGATCTCCTCCGCCTGGTCTATGCTGTCCAGCACCGTGGCATAGTCGTCCATGTAATGCCCCGCGCCGTGAATGGACTTTTGACATTTCAGCCAGTTGTCCAGGCTGGAGGGCAGGGCCACCATTTCCTGCTGGGACGGCTCCACGCCCAGGGGCATACCCACGCCGCCCGGAACAGACGCCACCACGGTGTCCGCTATGGCCCGGATCTGTTCGTTCAGGATCAGGTCCTGGTGGCGCTGGTAGATCAGGGCATGGGGCGCGGACGGGAAAAAGTGGTGAAAATCCATCAAGAACACGGCTCCCTCCCGCCCGTTCTTTCGGAACTGTTCCCGCAGCTGGTCCTCCAGCAGCTTGTAATGGAAATGCAGACCCTTTCCCCTTTGGCTGNCCCCGTTTGCATAGATCATGCTGGGACCGTACAGCGGGATCAGGACATTATTGCAAAGGGTTTTGTGGATCTGGCGGTCATTGATGTGCGGCGCGTCAATGGGGCGGACCTTGCCGCGCTCCCGCAGGGTAAAGTGGACATATTTCCCCGGTTTCCATTGGCCGGAAAGAATTTCCCGCCGCCGGCGGGCGGTGCCCGAAAACAGGTGGCGCTCAAAGTTTTGGGTGGACTGTTTCCACCTCACACCGTTGCAGCATTTCAGCCCATACCGGAACATATCCCGAAAACTGAAAACCTCCGCCAGTGTGCCCAGGCTGTCATTTCTGGCCTGTTTCCTGGCCTGCCGGGCCGCTTTCCGGCGTTGGTATCGCGCCTCCCGGCGCTCCTCGCTTGTCATATATTTTTATTCGCTCCCCAGATAGTTGTCTTGTAGGTGTGCGTCTAAACTACTTTGACCCGGCACATGAAACGGGGTAAAGCACAATCCCCCGCCATGCAAGCAGCGTCCGTGCAAGGCCGCCAGGGGCAGTTTTAGGCTTTCGCCAGGGCAGTATTTCTCCTTTTATACGGGTCCGGTTCACCTCATTGGTTACTGCATTTGACCCATGGTATAAAATCCGGGCGCCGCGCCCCAGGAATTGTTCGCGTTGTTGTTGTTGGCGCTGCCGTTGGTGTTGACAAGGCAGAAATTGTTCGTGTTGCCAACGTAGACGGAACGGCACCAGTGATTGGCAGCAGTCCCGTCAATGGCCGCCCTGCCACACGGCACGTTTTCAGAAATACACCCATGACAAGCTACTTATTTTTTCTTCTCCTCCGCCGCAGTTCCGCGTCGCTTTGCATGGTCCCTTTTATCAGGTCGTCCTCCGTGTCGATCAGTTCCCCCAGGATTTGGGCCATGGTTTCCAGGCGCTCCTCCGCCTCCCTTTTGGGGACCTTGTTTCCTTTGGCGTCCGTAAAGCACCCCTGCGGGTTCTTCATCATAACCATGTAACAATGGCACAGCTGCACGTCCAGGGCCATTAAAGCGCCCCGCGCTTGCAAAAGGTCCCTTTCCCGCAGGTCCAGGCGTATGTCGTTAGATGTAAAATAACTCTGCGCCTTTTCGGTGTAGCTCACCAATTCCGCCGCCATTTTTATGGTTGGCTCCGCCAGCAGGCGGGAATACCTCGCGGAAAGACGGCTTAAAAAATTTATCGTTTCCGTGTAAATCTCATTGGCCGTATTCACAAATTCCGCTTTGCTGGTGGTTCGCTTATTTTTCAGGACGGACACGGTTTTCTCCTCCTTTGGGCCTCTG
>NZ_CAJMXG010000182.1:0-6215 GCF_905219725.1 Oscillibacter sp. CU971 | reverse complement strand
GTCTTGGGGGCGGGCTCCGGCGCGGCGGGGGCGGGGGCGGGTTCCCCCGCGGAGAGGATCTTTTCCCCAATCTCCTCCGCGGCGGCGCTTACCGGCTCGCTCTCCTCCAGGAGCATGGCGGGGAATTCCTCCAGGNAGCGAAGCTCCTTCTCGCACAGCGCCCGGCTTTCCGCCACGAAGCGCTGAATCTCATCCTGTCCCTGCTGGAGGCGCTTGGCGCACTGCTCCGCCTCCCTGCGGTAGCCGTCCAGTTTCTCCCGGGCGGCGGCCTCCGCCTGCTGGAGGATGCCGTCCCGCTTCTCCTCCGCCTCCTTGATGATGGAGTCCGCCATCCGCTGGGCCGTGAGCAGCGTGGCCCGCATGGAGTCCTCCGTGGCCCGGTACTCCTCCACCTTTTCCACCAGGACCTTCATCTTGGCCTTGAGAGAGGCGTTTTCCTTGTAGAGGGACGTGTNGNCGTNGNTNAGCTCGTCCAGAAACTCGTCCACCATGGTCATGTTGTAGCCGCCCATCATCGTCTTGGTGAAAGAGCGGGCGGAAACCTCCTGCGGTGTCAGCATAGTCGCAAATCCTCCCCAGCGCGCAAGTCAATATGGTCTACAATATGGTCTATCAGAAATACAGCCCGTTGTTTTCCNGCTCGTCGATCAGATCTCCCTCGATGTCCACATGGTAGGGGGTGATGATGTACGTGTTGGCGGCCACCTTTTTGATTTTGCCCTCTCCGGCGTAGGCCACGCCGGACAAAAAGTCGATGAGCCGCCGGGCCACGTCCTTGTTGGTGGATTCCAGGTTCAAAACCACCGTCCGCTTGTCCTTCAGCTGGTCGGCGATTTNCGAGGCGNTTTCAAAGCGCTCCGGCTTCACCAGCACCACCTTGAGCTGGGTGGTGGCGTGGATGTTCACCACCTTGTTCCGGCGGTCGTCGTAGCGGGAGGAGCGGCGCTCCTCGAACACGTCCCGCTCCTGGGCCTCGTCCTCAAATTCGGCGGAATCGTCGTCTTCATCCTCATAGGGGTGGGTCAGCTTTTTTATCTCGTCCAGGATACTCATGGATGTACCTCCCGTTCGTGCCGCTCTCGAATGTCCCATTCGGAAACAGCCTGTTTGATTTGAGCCGTTCTGCCCGCCGGGGGCGGATGCAGAACATGGCATATATTACTTCCTCACGTTCCGTTCGGGCGTAATATTCCGCTTGTGTCATGTGTAATGGCGGCNCCCGAAAATGGCGGTGCCCACCCGGACCATGGTGGCCCCGGCGCGGACGGCGTCCTCATAGTCGCCGCTCATGCCCATAGACAGAACCTGAAGACTCTTATGGTACAATTTCTCGTTCATGTCAAGGAAGAGCGCCCGAACTTTGTCAAAATATTGAAGATTTTCCTCCCGCTCCGCGTCCGCCGGGGGAATGGCCATCAGTCCCAGCACCCGCAGATGCTCCTTTTCCAGGGCCGCACCGGCCCCGGAGAGAAGCGCCGCCGGGACAAAGCCGCTCTTGGCCGCCTCCCCGGCGATGTTGACCTCCAGCAGGATGTCCTGGACGGTATCCAGCCGGGCGGCGGCCTTTTCAAGTTCCTCCAGCANCTCCAGGGAGCCCACGGACTGGATCAGCGCCGCCTTTCCCACCACCTGCTTCACCTTGTTTCGCTGGAGGTGGCCGATGAAGTGCAGGGGCGCGCCGTCATAGGCGTTTTCCGCCAGCTTGGCGGTCATCCCCTGGACCCGGTTCTCCCCCAGGGCGTCGATCCCGGCGGCAACGGCCGCCCGGCAGGCGGCGGCGTCGTTCATCTTGCTGGCCCCCACCAGGGTGATTTCTTCGGGCCTCCGGCCCGCCGCCGCAGCGGCGGCGGCGATGTTCGCCCGGACGCGGGCGATGTTTTCCGCAATTGACATGAATGCATCCCTCTTTCTTGATGATGCCGCGCCCGGCGCCGGACGGGGCTTTTTACTAGTTTGGGGCGCCTTTTTAGGTAAGCACCTTTCCGTCGAACAGGCCCCGGGCGGAGACGATCACCTGCTCCCCCGGGCGAATGATCCGCTTGGCGTCCTTTTCCACGCTCTGGTCCAGCTCCGGCGCGGGGGCCACCAGGATGAAGCTCTCCCCGCTGTGGACCACCTCCACCGGCTTAAACCGGGCTTCCCGGCCCACCAGGCAGTAGACGCCGGCGCGATCCTCCGTGACGGTTTTCCCGTTCTCGTCCAGATAGGCCCGCTCTGCCCGGAGGCTCTCCCGGGGAATCCGGATGCCGGAGACAACGCCGGTGATGATCTGGGCCCGCTGCTGGCGCAGCAGCGTCAGATCCCGGAGGTAGGCCGTCCCCCGGAACACCGCCACCACCCGGCCGTCCTCCCGGGGGCCGATGGATTCCAGCACNGCCGGCAAATCCCGGTCCACCCCCTTGGAANAGCGGAGGCACAGCGTTCCCCCGCTCTCCGCCTGCAAGCTCTGAAGGGCCGCGGCCTCCTCGAAGGGCAAAACGGCGGCATAGCGCCACTCGTCTCCCAGCACCAGCTTTCCCGTCCGGGAGACCGCCGCCGGGTCCGCCGGGTTCGCCGTCAGGGCCGCCAGGCCGGAGGGGGTCAGGCCGTCCAGCGCCTCCGGGGTCAGCACGGTTTCGTAGCCGTCCACCTCGGCGGAGTACAGCCCCGCCTCCGGGGCGGTGACGCGCCGGACGGTTCCCTCGGCCTGGGACCGGAGGGTCAAAAGCTGCGCGCCCAGCTCCTGGAGCTGGAGGGCCGCGTCCTCGCCGCCCGCGTCGCTGTAGTCCCGCTTGAGCACCAGGGCCCGGAGCTCCAGGACGACGCTCTCCGCGTCATAGAGCCTGTCCGCCGCCAGGAGGCGGCGGTATTCCAGCAGGTTCTGGGCAATCTGGGCGTCCAGCTTCCGGGTGGTCTCCGCCGCCAGGGCCAGGTTCTGGGCGTATTGGAGCTGCTCCACCCGGCTTTCCAGGCTGTCGATCTCCGCCTGGCGGTCCAGGGAGGCCTGGTCCGCGTAGACCGAGGCCACGGTCCCCCCGGCGGCCACACGCTCTCCCTCCGCCCGCTGAATCCGGAGGAGGCCGCCGCCCTCGTCGGGCAGCACCCGCTCCTCCCGGACCACGAAGCCCGTCATGTCCACGGCCTGCTCCACCTCATAGCGGTAGGCCAGGATTATCCCCAGGGGGTCGTCCAGATATTGAAACGCCTGAATGCCGAAGTAGCCCGCCACTCCCAGGAAGAGGGCGGCCATCAGTAATTTGGTTCCAATGCCGCTTTTTTTCTTTTTCATAGCGCTTTTATGTAGCCTTCCTCATTTCGGTCCCGGGGGACGGGCGATCATTCCTCCCCGGCCAGGGAGACCGTCCGGGTGGGGGCAATGGTGGAGATGGCGTGCTTGTAAATCACCTGCTGGCGGCCCTCGCTGTCNAGAATGACCACGAAGGGGTCGAAGCCGGTGATGGTTCCCCGCATCTGAAAGCCGTTCATCNNAAACATGGTGACCGGNACCCGGTCCCGCTTGGCCCGGAGAAGGAAGAGGTCCTGTAGGTTCTGTTTGCTTTGCATATCGTCCGCTCCTTTTTCTTTTGTCCGCGCNCCCCGGGGGGCGCTGTTGGTTGGTTCAGCGAAACGAAGGACCTCGGCTTCCCCGAGGGGGTCCGGGCGAATCGTTTTGCCAATTTCTAGGATACCCCCGCGGCGGTGAGAATTTCCGTCGAAACCTGTAGGGCCCGGGCAAAATCCCGGTCTTTTTCCCAGAAGATCCAGTGAATGGCCGGATTCCGCCGCAGCCAGGTCAGCTGCCGCTTGGCGTACTGCCGGGAGCGGAGCTTTACCTCCGCCAGGGCCTCCGCCTCCGTGGCCGTCCCCTCCAGGACCCCCAGGAACTCCTTGTATCCAATGGCTTGGAGGGCCGTGGCGTTTCGGGGCAGGCCCAGGCTCAAAAGGGCCCGGACCTCCTCCAGCAGCCCCGCCTCCGCCATGCGGTCCACCCGGCGGTCGATGAGGGCCTTCATGTCCGCCCGGTCGGCGAACTGGAGGCCGATCCACACCGCGCCGTACCGGGGGGGCAGGGCCTTCGTCTCCTCATTGTGGGCGGTGATGGTCTTCCCGGTCTCCCGGTAGACCTCCAGGGCCCGCAGAATCCGCTTTTCGTCCGCCGGGTGGAGCCGCTCCGCCGATTCCGGGTCCGCCCGCCGCAGCTCTTCCAGCAGCGGCCCGATGCCCTCCGCCGCCAGCCGCTCTTCCAGCTCCCGCCGCACGGCCCCTCCGGCGCAGCCCGCCGCGAAGCCGTGGCCCTTTACCACCGCGTCAATCCAAAGGCCGGTGCCCCCCACTAAAATGGGCAGCTTCCCCCGGGCCAGGATGCCGTCGATGATGGGAACGGCCTCCTGGGCGTAGCGGGCGGCGGACCACNGCTCCGCCGGGTCGCTTACCGNGATCATGTNGTGNGGCACGCCGTCCATCTCTTCTTCCGTAGGGGCGGCGGTGCCGATGGTCATGCCCCGATAGATCTGCATGGAGTCGGCGGAGACCACCTCGCCGCCGAATTTCTTGGCCAGCAGGACGCCCAGGGTGGTCTTGNCGCAGGCGGTGGGGCCCACGACGCAGACGATCTTCGGCGCCATCTCAGAAGCTCCGGCCCAGGGTCCGGGCCTGTTCACAGGCGGCCTCCAAAAGCTCCGGGGCCTTGGCGGGGTCCACGTCCAGCCCTCCGGCGAAGACGTAGTCAAACCGGGGGACGCCGAACATTTTGGAAAGCTGCTTCCAGTAGAGGACCCCCAGGCTCTCGGGCCGCTCAAAGTCCCCGCTGGTGGTGAGATAAGCCAGCCGGTCCGCCCGGCAGTCCCCGTGGCAGCCGTCGGCTTCGTAGTGATAGCAAAGGCCGTTGGCGGAAATATACTCGATGTAGGTCCGCATCACCGCCGGGAAGCTCAGGTCCCAAAAGGGCGCGGCGGCGGCGATTTTGTCCGCCGCCTGGAACTGCCGGGCCAGGCCGAACACCGGCGCGCCGAAGGCCCCGGCGGAGGCCAGCTCGTCCCGCCGGTTCAGGGNNGCGGGAAGGAAGGGCTTTNAATCCAGCGCTTCCAGGGTCACGGTTTCCACCTCCGCCCCGGGGTGGGATTCCTGGAAGGCGGAGAGAAAGGCCTCCGCCAGGGCGCGGGTCCGGGACGCCGGTCCCCGCTGGCTGACGCAGCCGTCAATGAATAAAAGTTTCATGTCATTCCTCGTCTGATATCGTTGTAAGAATGGGCTTGCCCTCCCGGGGTCCAGGGGCCGGAGCCCCTGGTTTCTCCGCCAAGCGGAGAAAGAAATTGAANTCATTTTCCTGACGACANGCGCGTCAGGAAAATACCAAGACTCCAGCCGCCCTGGGCGGCGGCACCAGTCCGCAGACTGGTGGNNGGAATCTAAAGGGGGGANGCAGTCCCCTCTTTAACTCCGCTTGAACATTTTCTCCAGTTCATATCTCGTCAGCTTCACCGCCACGGGCCGCCCGTGGGGGCAGTAGCGGACCTCGCCGCTTTGAACCTTGTCTATCAAAGCCCGGAGCTCCTCCGGTCCGCTTTTCCAGCCGCCTTTGATAGCGGCCTTGCAGGCCATGGTGTGAAGAAGGCTTTCCCGCCGCTCCGCCAAAGAGCGCCCGGAGCGGAGCTTCCCGGCGATTTCCTCCAAAGTGGCGGTCACGTCCTCCGCGTCCAGGTCCGCCGGAATCTCCCGCACCAGCACGGCCCCGCTGCCGAAGTCCTCGCAGGAAAANCNCAGCTCCTCCAAAANGGGCAGGTGCTCCAGCAGCAGCGCCCCGTCCTCCCGGCCCAGCTCCACGGCGGCGGGGGTCAGCAGGGCTTGGCGCATGGGGGGCTCCAGGGCGGCTTTCAGGCGGTCGAAGTTCACCCGCTCGTGGGCGGCGTGCTTGTCCACCAGCCAGACCTCCCCCGCCTCGCTCTCGCAGACGATGTAGGTCCGCAGCAGCTCCCCGGCAATCCGCCAGGGGGCCTCGCCGGGGGGCTCCAGGGTCTCCTGCCCCGGCAGCTCCGCCTGGGGAATGGCGGGGACGAAGGGCCGCGGTTCCGGCGAAACCGGCTCCCTTGGAAGGGCGGGCTCTGCCAAAGCTTTCGGCTCCGCCGGGGGGGCGGGAGGCGCCGGCGCCCGCTCCGCCTTTAGCCCCAGGACCGAGGACGGCGCGTCCTGCCGCAGGGGCGGGAAGGCCCCACTCCGCCCCAGGGCCGGGCGGGGAG
>NZ_CAJMXG010000181.1:0-6248 GCF_905219725.1 Oscillibacter sp. CU971 | reverse complement strand
GGGTAATGGAGCCCTTCTTCCCCAGCTGGCGGCCGGCCCGCTCGTACAGCGTCGCCAGGTTCGTATAGAGGTAGCCGGGGAAGCCGCGGCGGCCCGGGACCTCCTTCTTGGCGGCGGAGACCTCGCGGAGGGCCTCGGCGTAGTTGGTGATGTCGGTCATGATGACCAGGACGTGCATGTCTTTCTCAAAGGCCAGGTACTCCGCGGCGGTCAGCGCCATACGGGGCGTGGCGATACGCTCGACCGCCGGGTCGTTGGCCAGGTTGGAGAACAGCACGGTACGGTCAATGGCGCCGGTGCGCTTGAACTCGTTGACGAAGAACTCCGACTCCTCGAAGGTGATGCCGATGGCGGCAAAGACCACGGCGAAGTTAGCGCTCTCGTCTCCCAGCACCTTGGCCTGCCGGGCGATCTGCGCCGCCAGGTTGGCGTGGGGCAGGCCGGAGCCGGAGAAGATGGGCAACTTCTGCCCGCGGACCAGGGTATTCAAGCCGTCGATGGTAGACACGCCGGTCTGGATGAACTCGTTGGGGTAGTCCCGGGCGGCGGGGTTCATGGGCAGGCCGTCGATATCCCGGTACTCCTCCGGCAGGATGTCGGGTCCGCCGTCAATGGGGCGGCCCATGCCGTTGAAGACCCGGCCCAGCGTGTCGCCGGACACGCCCAGCTGGAGGGGATGGCCCAGGAAGCGGACCTTGGCGTCGGCCATGTTGATGCCGGCGGCGGACTCGAAGAGCTGGACCACGGNGGTGTCGCCGTTGACCTCCAGCACCTGGCCCCGGCGGGTGGTGCCGTCGTGGAGCTCCACCTCCACCAGCTCGTTGTAGGTGACGTTCTCCACCATGCGGACCATCATCAGCGGGCTGACGATTTCCTCTACGGTTTTGTATTCACGAATCATTACTGGTCACCTCCCTGGGCGGCGATCTCGGNGATCTGCGCCTCCATCTCGGTCCCGATTTCCTCATAGACCTTGACATACTCGCCGGCGGGGACGCTCTTGGCCCGGCCGATCTTCTCCCGGACGGGAATGTCAAAGAGCTTCATCACGTCCGCCCCCTTGGCGATGGCGTCCCGGCACAGAGCCTCATAGCGGAGGATCAGCGCCAGGAGCTTGCCCTGGCGGTCATAGCTGGAATAGCCGTCGATGTCGGTGAAGGCGTTTTGCTGGAGGAAGTCCTCCCGGACCATCCGGGCCACTTCCAGGGTCAGCTGGTCGGCGGGGGACAGGGCGTCCTTACCGACCAGCTGGACGATTTCGTTCAGGCTGGCCTCCTGCTGGAGGATGCTCATGGCCTTGCTCCGGTCCTTCATGAAGTCCTCGCCGAAGTTCTCGTCGAACCAGGGCTTGAGGGTGTCCAGATACAGGGAATAGGAGTTCAGCCAGTTGATGGCGGGGAAGTGGCGCTTATAGGCCAGGGACGCGTCCAGGGCCCAGAAGACCTTGACAATGCGCATGGTGGCCTGGGACACGGGCTCGGAGAGGTCGCCGCCCGGAGGCGACACGGCGCCCACGGCGGTCAGGCTGCCCCGGCGCTCGTCGGAGCCGATGCACTCCACGCTGCCCGCCCGCTCGTAGAACTGGGCCAGGCGGGAGGAGAGGTAGGCGGGGTAGCCCTCTTCGCCGGGCATCTCCTCCAGGCGGCCGGACATCTCGCGGAGGGCCTCGGCCCAGCGGGAGGTGGAGTCGGCGATGACGGCCACGTCATAGCCCATGTCCCGGAAGTACTCCGCGATGGTAATGCCGGTGTAGACGGAAGCCTCACGGGCCGCCACGGGCATATCGGAGGTGTTGGCAATCAGCACCGTCCGCTTCATCAGCGACTCGCCGGTGCGGGGGTCCTTCAGCTCGGGGAACTCCCGCAGAACGTCGGTCATCTCGTTGCCCCGCTCGCCGCAGCCGATGTAGACCACGATGTCCACGTCGGACCACTTGGCCAGCTGGTGCTGGACCACGGTCTTGCCGGAGCCGAAGGGGCCGGGAACGGCGGCGGTGCCGCCCTTGGCGATGGGGAACATGGTGTCAATGATCCGCTGGCCGGAGCACAGGGGACGCTCGGGGGAGTATTTTTTCTCATAGGGACGGCCCACACGCACGGGCCACTTCTGGACCATGGTCAGGGGCACGTCCCTGCCGTCCTCGGTGGTGAGGGTGGCCACGGTGTCCGTGACCTTGTAGCTGCCGCTCTGGACGGACTTGATGGTGCCTTTCAGGTTGGGGGGCACCATGATTTTGTGGAGCACCACGGCCGTCTCGGGGACGGTGCCGATGACGTCGCCGCCAATCACCTTGTCCCCGGCTTTCACCGTGGCGGTGAAGTCCCACTTTTTCTCGTGGTCCAGGGGGGAGACCTCCACGCCGCGGGTGATATTGTTGCCGTGGACCTTCTCCATGATTTTCTCCAGCGGGCGCTGGATGCCGTCATAGATGCCCTCGATCATGCCGGGGCCCAGCTCCACGCTCATGGGCGCGCCGGTGGTTTCGACGACGGCGCCGGGGCCCAGGCCGGAGGTTTCCTCATAGACCTGGATGGAGGCGGCGTCGCCCTTCATGGTCAGGATCTCGCCGATCAGGCGCTGGGGGCCGACGCGGACCACGTCGCTCATGTTGGCGTTGGACAGGCCCGTGGCGACCACCAGCGGCCCGGAAACTTTAACAACTTTGCCGCTCAAACTCTAAAACCTTCTTTCAGGATAGATTTGCGGGAAATTGAATCATTTTTGCGACGACATGCGCGTCACAAAAATTCCTCGACTCGCGCGCCTTGGGCGCGCTCACCAGTCCGCAGACTGGTGGGGGGAATTTAAAGGGGGGACGAAGTCCCCTCTTTAAGAGGCTACAGGATNTCCGCGCCGACCGCGCGCTCAATCGCTCNTTGAATGTTATTCTTGCCGATGCCCAGGGACCCCTGGCGGCCGGGGATGAGGATAATGGCCGGGCGGATTTCGTCCTTGTAGCGGGAAATCACGTCCTCCATATCCTTCGCCAGCTGCTCCGTGAGGTAAATCACGGCGCAGTTCCCCTTGGCCAGCTCCTTGATTTTCTCCCTGGCCTGCGCCGCGTCCGCGACGGGGTAGGTGTCCAGCCCCAGGGCCCGGAAGCCCATAACGGACTCCCAATCGCCTACGGCGGCAATCTGATAGGTCATAGCCATATTGTCACCTCACCGCCTTACACATACCCGTTCCGCAGCCGGGAACGGATGACCTCGGCGGGCAGGCCCGCCCCGCGGCCCATCAGCAGGATGCGGATGTTGGTATACTCCGTCTCCCGGGCCGCCAGATACCCCAGCAGCGGGGCCTCGCCGAAGGGCACGAACTGCGCCCCGGCCAGGTACTCCCCCACCGCGTCGTCACAGAGCTTCTCGAAAGCCGTCAGCGGCCCGCCCCGAAGGGCCTCCGCTCCCGCCTCCGCCGCCGCCTGGAGGGGCGTGGGGCCGTAGAGCTCCTGGAGGGAACCGGAGTTCCCCGCGGCGGCCACGGCGTCCGCGCCGACGCCGCCGCCCTCCAAAAGCACGGTTTTCAGGAAATCCCCGCTCTTGCCCATCCGCAGGGTGCGGACCAGGCTCCGGAGGTTCGCCGCGTCAATCTGGATCTTCACGTAGCCCGCCAAAAAGGCGCTGCCCGTCTCCTCCGCCACCCGCGCCATCTCCTGGTAGCACCAGCGGTCCAGCACGATGTCGGAAAGCTGGGGGTCCCGGGTGGAATCCAGCACGTCCTTGGCCTCCGCCGCCGCGGCGGCCAGGCCCTCCGGCAGCTCATCCAGCCGTCCGGCCTGGACGGCCTCCTTCAGCTCCGCCGCGCCGACGCGGCCCATATCCATCAGCATGGAGTCGGGGCTTACGTTCATCGCCGCGGCCTTCAGCACGGCCTTGATGTTGTGATAGTCGTATTTCAGCTTGAAAATGTCGATATACCTGGGGTCCGGCGCGCCGTCCAGCACGTCGGAGAGGGTGGCCTCCCGGGCCGCCGAGAGGGCGGCGTCCATGGCCTCGGGGTTACGTGCGTCCAGTTCAGGATATCCGCACTCCTGGAGGAGCTTGACGGCTTCCTCGTCCGTGCGGGCGTCCAGGACCTGTTCCATCCGTTCCCGTGTCAGGAGCCCGGTCTCCATGGCCTTGATGCGGGCCGAGATCGCCAGGTAATCGGTGTCTTTGATTCTTTTCGCCAAGACACTTCCTCCTTCATTATGAGAACAGCTTCTTCACCACTTCTCCCGCGGTCTCCGCCTTCTGCAGGCGCACCAGGGTGTCGAACGCGCAGTTGACCTCCACGTTCTCGGAGCGGAGGATGAAGCCGCCCTGAATGGAACGGGTCTCCCCGGAGAGGGTCAGCTTTTTGCCCCCGTCCTTGTTGGCCTTTTCCACGGCGGCCTTGCCCACCTTGCGGCGGTCCTTGTCGGAGAAGATGACCTCCTCCTTTCCGGTGGAGGACGCCTGAATCAGCAGCTCCGCCAGCACGGCGGCATACTTCTCCTCGGGCAGGGAGCAGAGCTTTTGGAGGGCCAGGCCATAGGCCTTTTCCACCATCTCCTGCTTGGTGGCCAGGGCGGCCTTCCGGGCCTCCATCTGGGCGGTGCCGGCCAGGCGCTCTTCCCGCTCCGCGGCGGCNTTTTTGTTCTTGNCGTCCAGGTCCGCCGCCTCGGNGTNCGCCNGGGCCTTGTACCTGGCGGCGATCTTCTCCGCCTCGGCCCGGGCCTCGCCCAGAACGCGGTCGATCTCCGCCTGGGCCTCGGCGCCGATGCGCTGGGTGATTCTTTCAATTCCGTTCATGGTTCAATCCCCTTTCCGCGGGGCGATCAAGAAATGTTGATGATCATCAGCATGGAAGCCAGCAGAGACAAGATGGCGTAGAACTCCACGGTGATGCAGAGCACCATGCCCTTGGNCCAGTCGTCGGGCTTCTTGGCCAGGATGTTGATGGAGCCGGCGGCCACGCGGCCCTGGGCGATGGCGGAGAACAGGCCGCCGAGAGCCATGGGAAGGCACGCGCAGAAGTACTGGAGGCCCTGGGCCACCGTCATGCCGCTGGCGTCGCCGCCCAGCAGGCCCATGGAGAAGATGGCGAAGAACCAAACCACCAGGCCGTACAGGCCCTGGGTGCCGGGGATAACCTGGAGAATCATGACCTTACCGAACTTGCTGGGGACCTGGCAGAGGAGGCCGGTGCCCGCCTCGCCGGCGATGCCGGTGCCCTTGGCGGAGCCGATGCCGGGGAGAACCGCCGCCAGGCCCGCGCCCAGAAGAGCCAGGGCCAGGCCGCCGAAAGCGCCCAGGAAGGATTGTGCCGCCGCGTTCTGCTCGATCGCCTGAATGAGTTCCATATCCACCATAATGTTGTTCCTCCTAAAATAAATTTACTTTGTAATGTCCACGTATTTGGTCTCCATGGCCAGGGGCCGGAAGGGCTTGCCGCCGTCCTCATAGAACTTCCCGAAGTACTCCAGGCACTGGAGACGCAGGTCATGGACGTAGCAGCCCAGCAGGTTCAGCGCGAAGTTCAGCGCGTTGCCCGCCAGGGAGATCACAAGGAAAATGAGGATGTTGCCGGGAATCGCGCCCAGGGTGTTGAACACCTGGGCAATGACGCTGCCCGCCAGCATCAGGGCCATGAGACGGGCGTAAGAGAGGATGTCGCCGAAGTAGCCCGTCACATGGTTGTAGAGGGAGCCGAAGATGCCCATGATCTTGCCGAAGCCCTGGCCGGTGACCAGGGGCCCGATGACGATCAGGGCCAGGCCCGCGTAGAGCACCAGGTTCGTCACCCCCGCCGCCATCAGTCCGATGCCGATGAAGACGATCCACCATGTGACCTCCTCGAAAACGGCGTCCAGCACCTGCCCGGCTTTCAGCTTGCGGATGAAGCTGACCGCCATGCCGGTGACGATCTGGACCATTCCCAGGGCCATGGCGCCCACAAGAATCATCAGCGTGTCGTTCAGGGGGGTGAACAGGGCCGGGAGGGCGAAGTCCCCTCCGGTGGTGAGCTTCACCACCTGGGTGAGGAAGTCTCCGAAGAAGCCGCCGGTCAGCGCGCCCCAGAAGAAGGTAGAGACGCCGCACAGCTGCAAAAGGCCCATCATGTGGCCCATGGTGCCCTTGGGCCGGAATTTCTTCGAGATGACGGTGCCCGCCAGGAACATCAAAATGCCGTAGCCCATGTCCGCCATCATGATGCCGTAGAACAAAATGAAGAACGGCGCCATGAGGGGGTTGGGGTCCACGTTGTTGTACGCGGGGAGGGAGTAC
>NZ_CAJMXG010000180.1:0-6262 GCF_905219725.1 Oscillibacter sp. CU971 | reverse complement strand
GCGCCAAATTATCAAGTACAATTTTACCGCCGTCCCCCTCTTTTTTTCTTTTTTACGATTCGTACAAAATACTCGTTAAAATTTATACAATTTTCTATCCGCCGCCGTTGTTACCCATCCCCGCCGCCCCCCCGGCGGAAGCTCCCGCTTGGCCGGAAAAGCCCCGCCCCTTTGGCGATTCTGTCATTTTTTTAGATTGCCTAAAAATTTTTTAGATTTCCTCTTGCTTTTTCCGGTTTCTATGCTATCATGGGAACATCACCTGAAATTTTTTTAGCTCAATCAATAATATATTTTGGAGGCGCGTCATGAAAGAAGCCATCAAGTGGACCCTGAACCGCATGCCCAAGAGCGAGGACAAGCAGCTCCCCGTCATGTCCCTGTCCAACGTGGCGAAAGCCCGCTTTTTCCACAGCAGCTTCCCCCAGTACTCCATCACCCCCCTGGCCGAGCTGGACGGCATGGCCAAGTATCTGGGGCTGGCGGGCCTCTATGTGAAGAACGAGGCGCACCGCTTCGGCCTCAACGCCTTCAAGGTCCTGGGCGGCTCCTTCGCCATGGGCCGGTACATCGCCAAGGAAATGGGCCGGGACGTGTCCGAGATGACCTATGACTATCTGACCAGCGAGGCCTTCCGCCGGGAGTTCGGCCAGGCCACTTTCTTCACCGCCACCGACGGCAACCATGGCCGGGGCGTGGCCTGGGCGGCGAATAAGCTGGGCCAGAAGGCTGTGGTCCACATGCCTAAGGGCAGCAGCCAGCCCCGCTTCGACAACATCGCCAAAGAGGGGGCCCAGGTAACCATCGAGGAAGTCAACTACGACGACTGCGTCCGCATGGCCGCCGCCGAGGCCGCCCAGACGGAGCACGGCGTCATTGTCCAGGACACCGCCTGGGACGGCTATGAGGAAATTCCCTCCTGGATCATGCAGGGCTACGGCACCATGGCCGGGGAGTCCGCGGAGCAGCTGCGGCAGATCGGCGTAAACCGCCCCACCCACGTCTTCGTCCAGGCGGGCGTGGGAAGCCTTGCCGGGGCCGTGGTGGGTTATTTCACCAACCTCTTCCCCAACGATCCCCCGAAGTTCATCGTCATGGAGGCCCAGGCAGCGGACTGCCTGTACCAGGGCGCCATGGCCGGAGACGGAAAGCCCCGGGTGGTGGACGGCGATTTGAAGACCATCATGGCGGGCCTGGCCTGCGGCGAGCCCAACACCATTTCCTGGGACATCCTCCGCAACCACGTTACCGCCTTCGTCTCCTGCCCCGACTGGGTCAGCGCCCGGGGCATGCGGATGCTGGGCGTGCCCGTGAAGGGGGACCCGGTGGTCATCTCCGGCGAGAGCGGCGCGGTGGGCATGGGCCTGATCGCCGCCATCATGGAAACCGACGAGTACAAGGACCTGCGGGAGGCCATCGGCCTGGACCGCTACAGCCAGGTGCTGATGTTCTCCACGGAGGGCAACACCGACCCCCTGAAGTTCCGCAAGGTGCTGTGGGACGGCGAGTTTGCCACGGTCTGAGGGGGAATCTATATTATAATGTATCAGAGCCGGACCGGAGGGTCCGGCTCTTTTTGAATTCTGTTGCCTTCCGGCCAAAAATGTGATATAACAGCAGATGGAAGAAACAAAGAAAAACTTTACGATGGAGGACAGCTTATGAATACCAACATCCGTCCCGCGGACATGAAGCGGATCAACACCCCCCAGCTGGCGGAGGCGTTCATCGCCGAACAGGTGGCCCAGGTCCGGGCCCAGGTTGGGGATAAAAAGGTGCTGCTGGCCCTCTCCGGCGGCGTGGACTCCTCGGTGGTGGCGGCCCTGCTCATTAAGGCCGTCGGAAAGCTGCTGGTCTGCGTCCATGTGAACCATGGTTTGATGCGCAAGGGCGAGAGCGAGCAGGTGATTGAGGTTTTCAAAAACCAGCTGGACGCCAACCTGATTTACGTAGACGCCACGGACCGCTTCCTGGACCTGCTGGCAGGCGTGGACGAGCCGGAGCGGAAGCGGAAGATCATCGGCGGCGAGTTCATCAAGGTCTTCGACGAGGAGGCCCGGAAGCTGGAGGGCATCTCCTTCCTGGCCCAGGGNACCATTTANCCCGACATTCTGGAGAGCGACGGGGTTAAGGCCCACCACAACGTGGGCGGCCTGCCGGAGGATATGGACTTTGAGCTGGTGGAGCCGGTGAAGCTGCTGTTCAAGGACGAGGTCCGGGTTGTGGGCCGGGCCCTGGGCCTGCCGGTTTCCATGGTGGAGCGCCAGCCCTTCCCGGGGCCGGGCCTGGGCGTGCGGTGCCTGGGGGCCATCACCCGGGACCGTCTGGCGGCCCTGCGGGAGTCCGACGCGATTTTGCGGGAGGAGTTCGGCAAGGCGGGCCTGGCAGAGAAGGTGTGGCAGTTCTTCACCGTGGTGCCGGATTTCCGGTCCACCGGCGTGCGGGACGGCAAGCGGGCCTTTGACTGGCCGGTGATCATCCGGGCGGTCAACACTGTGGACGCTATGACGGCCACGGTGCCGGAGATTCCCTGGGCGGTGCTCCAGACGATTACGGGCCGGATTCTGGCGGAGGTGCCGGGCGTGTGCCGGGTGCTGTATGATTTGACGCCGAAGCCGGTGGGGACGATTGAGTGGGAATGACCGTCAAAGCGGCGCAAACCCGCATGAATACAGGGTTTTTGACCTGTCACTTTGCCTTGTGATACTGGATTGATACTATTCGTTTCAACCCGGTCACACAAGAGAATGATTGCAAAGGGCAAGCGAACCGCCCTGCTGAACGACAAATTCAGCAGGGCGGTTTTGCTTGCCCTATTTTTCTTTTCTCCAGGGTACATAGTATTTCGATTCTTTCCCGTCATCGCAGGTGCTCGGCCAGTTGATTTTCCATTCAAAGTATTCTTCCCTGGTAATCTCCCCGGCGTGTAGCTCCTGCTGGCGCAAGAGCCATTCCCTCATAAACTCATCCACAAGGCCATAGTTGAAGTAGATACCCACAGGAGGTTGAGCGGGCCAGTCGTCCGTGTCATTGTAGCGGACGGCGGTATCATCGGAGGCCCCCGTCTTGCCGGGGTTGCGGACAAGCTGAAACAGGCGGATGGAGCCAGGGCTGTCCTCGTCCAGCCAGAAGAACGTCCGCATGAAGTCCTCGGCACAGCCGGGTTGAACCGTATAGAAGTTCTGACGGTCTACCCGCAGGGCCTGGGCAATCTTGTCCAGCAGCTCCCTCTTTGGCACACGGTAATTCGTTTCGTACTGGGCAATACGGTTATCCGCTCCCTTTTCCTCAAAGCCGATAGCCAGCCCCAATTCCTTTTGCGTCATACCTCGAAATATGCGGATTTTCTTGATTTTTTCTCCTACTGTCATATGTTCCACCGCCTTTGAAAATAGTATAGCGCAAATAAGCGAAATATGCAAGAAGAAAATTAACAAAATTGCGAAATAAACTCTTGACATTAACAACCATGCGAATGTATAATAAGGATGTCAGCATTAACAATTTTGCGAACTAACAATAAGGAGGTGTTGTATTTGAGCAAAGAGCTGTTTGTACGTGCCGAGGAAGTGGCCGGGGTGCTGGGTATCTCCAAGCCCTACGCCTACAAGCTGGTGCGGGAGATGAACGAGGAGCTGAAGCAGAAGGGTTTCCTCACCATCCCCGGACGGGTGAGCAGGCGCTACTTCGAGGAAAAGTTCTATGGACTGCGGGAAAATCAGTAAGGAGGGAAGAAAATGCCAGCGTACAAAGACAAGGCCAAGGGAACATGGTATGCGTCCTTTTACTTTGAGAACTGGACAGGGAAAAAGGAAAAGAAGATGAAGCGGGGCTTCAAGACCAAGCGGGAGGCGCTGGAATGGGAACGGACGTTCCTGCAACAGCAGACCGCCGACCTGGATATGACCTTTGAGAGCTTCGTGGCGCTCTACGCCGCAGACATGAAAGGCCGTATCAAGGAGAACACCTGGGGGACGAAAGAGCATATCCTCTACAAGAAGCTGGTGCCTTATTTCGGAAAGCGGAAAATGAGCGAAATCCACTCCAAAGAGGTCATGGCGTGGCAGAGCGAAATGCTGAACTACCGGGACAAGAACGGCAAGCCCTACTCCCCCGTGTATCTGAAAACGCTCCACAATCAGTTGAGCGCCGTTTTCAATCATGCGGTGAAGCATTACAACCTGAAAGCCAATCCCGCCGCCCAAGTGGGCAACATGGGCAAGGCCAAGGGCCGGGAAATGCTGTTCTGGACGAAAGCGGAGTATCTGAAATTCGCTGACGCTATGATGGACAAGCCCCTCTCCTACTACGCCTTTGAAATGCTCTACTGGTGCGGTATTCGGGAGGGGGAGCTGCTGGCCCTCACCCCTGGGGACTTCGACTTTGAGAAGCAGACGGTTTCTATCTCGAAATCCTACCAGCGTATCAAGGGCCAGGACGTTATCACCGACCCCAAGACGGCCAAGAGCAACCGGGTCATTCAAATGCCCGCTTTTCTCTGCGAGGAAATGGAGGACTACATCAAAAGCCTATACGCCGTGGAGCCGACAGACCGCATTTTTGCGGTGACGAAATCCTATCTTCACCGGGAGATGGACAGGGGGGCGAAAGAGGCGGGGGTCAAGCGGATCAGGATTCACGATTTGAGACACAGCCACATTTCCCTGCTGATTGACATGGGCTTTACGGCCCTGGCAATCGCTGACCGGGTGGGACACGAAAGCATTGACATCACCTACCGCTACGCTCACCTGTTCCCCACCCGGCAGGCGGAGATGGCGGACAAGCTGAACATGGAGCGAAAGGGGGCTTAAATCATGTCTGCCAAAAATCTCGACAACCACAACCGATGGAGAAATCGTCAGGTGGCGTTCAGACTGTCCCCGGAGGAGGCCGATTTGCTGGACACCTATGTACGCCTGTCCGGGCTGACCAAGCAGGACTACATCACCCGGCGGCTACTGAACCGGGACATTGTAGTGCAGGGCAATCCCAGGGTCTACAAGGCCCTGCGTGACCAGCTCGCCGCCGTCCTGGGGGAACTGCGGCGCATGGAGGCGGGAGGCGGGGTGGATGATGAACTTCTCGCCACTATCCGCCTTATCACCTTGACGCTGGACGGCATGAAGGAGGATTGATAGATTGATGGATTCCAGAGAGACGAAAAGGACTGTCCCATATCCGTCTGTTGGCGCAGACGGGGAACAGCCCATTTCACAAATATGTACCACGAACAGTATATCAGAAGCGGCTACCGAAAACAACCCCCAGGATGAAAGTATGGAGGATATTCTTCGGGAGCTTCAGCGGACAAGCGACCCGGCCTACCTCTACACCGTTTCCATGAACGAGCTTTACCAGAATGTCTACCAGAGCAGACCGCCAATCATTGACGGTCTGCTCTACCCTGGGACATACCTCTTTGCGGGAGCGCCCAAGGTGGGCAAGTCGTTCCTGATGGCCCAGCTTGCCTATCATGTGAGCATGGGCCTCCCCCTGTGGGGCTACCCCGTCCACAAGGGCACCGTCCTCTATCTGGCGTTGGAGGACGACCACCGCCGCTTGCAGGGGCGGCTGTATCGGATGTTCGGCATGGACGGCACCAACGACCTGCTCTTTGCAATCTACGCCAAACAGCTCGGCCTGGGCCTGGAGGAACAGCTAAAGAAGTTCGTCCGCCAACACCCAGATACCAAGCTGATTATCATTGACACCCTCCAGAAAGTCCGGGAGGTCGGCGGGGACAAGTACAGCTATGCCAACGATTACGAGGTGGTGGGCAAGCTGAAACGCCTTGCCGATGATTGCGGCATCTGCCTCCTGCTGGTACACCACACCCGGAAGCAACAGGCCGATGATAAGTTTGATATGATTTCCGGCACCAACGGCCTGTTGGGAGCGGCGGACGGGGCCTTTCTTCTTCAAAAGGAGAAGCGGACGGA
Source organism: Oscillibacter sp. CU971 (assembly GCF_905219725.1). Taxonomy (NCBI): domain Bacteria; kingdom Bacillati; phylum Bacillota; class Clostridia; order Eubacteriales; family Oscillospiraceae; genus Oscillibacter; species Oscillibacter sp. CU971. The sequence continues at coordinate 320 of NZ_CAJMXG010000180.1, read as the reverse complement.
CGGCAGCGCCATCTTGGACGTGGCAGGGCGTGACCAGCAAGACCAGCGGATGTATCTCACCAAGGACAGGGAGCGGCTTGTGTGGGAACTGGAACGGCTGGAAACGGAGCCGTGGGTGGAACCGCCCGACCCGGTATTGGAGGCCGTTGCCGCCCTTGTGACGGCGGACAGGCCCACCTGGGGCGGCACCGCCACGGAGCTGGCGGCGGCTATCCAGACCGACATGAAGCCCAACGCCCTGGCGATGCGGCTGAATGTCCGGGCCGGGAGACTGGCGGCGGAGTATCATATCCGTTATGAGAACAGCAGGAGCCATGCCG